>JANMWQ010000430.1:0-5137 GCA_031394085.1 Rhizobacter sp.
GCACGTCCCGCAGCCCGACCCACAGGTGCGACAGCAGAGCGATGAGAAAGACGCACAGCGCCACAGTGATGCCGGGCTGCGCCACCCAGGCCTTCCACTCGGCATGGGTGTGGCTCGGTCGCATCGTCACGGTCCAAAGCAGGAACGGCAGGAAGACGAGCATGTAAATGGCGCCGGCCCGCTGCACGACCCATGTCGACAACCCCGCGTGGTCCCGCCTCATCGCAGTTGCGCCCACAAAACGAACAGGGCAGTCGCCGCGCCGCCGAGGTTGACCGCGTAGGCGCTCACGCGGGCCACCCGCAGCGGCGAGCCGACATTGACGTCCGACAGCATGTGCCGGATGCCCGCCAACACGTGGTGCGCCAACGCCCACGCCAGCAGGACAGTTGCGACCCGCGATGGCGCATGGTTCAGCAGTTCGACCGCCCGGGAAAAGCCGCGTTCGTCCTGAAGTGACAGGGCGAACACGTACGCGACCGCGGGCACACCCAGCGCCAGGGCGATGCCGGAAAGACGGTGACCGATGGAGGTCAGGGCGCCGACCGGCATCTGCATTTGCAGCGGGTTCAGGAACACGGGCCGCCGTGGATCCTTCAAGGCGTTCGCCCGTAGCCAGGGCATTTCATGCCGCAGCATGCGGACGCCCGGCGGCGCGGGTCTGTGCGCTGGCGCACTCATCCTGCGAAAGGATCGGGCGACGTGCAATGCGCGTTGCGTGGACACGCGTGACGAGATGACGTACCGTTGCCCGTTGCCGACGCGTCGAGCGTGCGGCACCCAACCGAGCCAGTCAGCACCATGCCCCAGGCCACCACGAAACGTTCAGAGCGTCAAAGCCTGCGGGAGGCCGCCCTGGCACGTTGGGACAACGAGGGGGGTGCCGGCCCGCGGGGCCCCCAGCAGAATACCCACGACGGCGCACCACCCGACATGCCGCCCGCGCTGACCGACGCCGAGCTCGTTCAGTTGCAGATTCGCGTCATTGCGTTGGAGAACCTGGTCATGTCGCTGTTGGCCAGCGCTACCGTTGCGACCCACGACCAGTCCAGGGAACTGGCCGCCTACATCTCGCCCAGGCCCGGCTTCACGCCTCACCGATTGACGCTCCACGCCGCCAGCCAGATGAGGCATCTCCTTGTGCGAGCACAGCATCTGTGCGCGGTTACCCCGAACAGCGAGGGTGGGTAGCTGGCGCGTCAGGCCTTGCCGCCAAACCAGCTGTCGCGTGCGGCGTCCGGGTGCGAGCGGCTGACGATCAGGCCGGCCTGCAGGTACAGCGCGTTCAGCAGTCGGGCCGCACGCTCGCGGTCGAACGCCGGCCACGCGGCGATGTCGCTGAACGATGTCGCTTGCTGTCGCAGTCGCAAGATGGCCGTGCGGATTGCCCCGCTGACCGGCAGCGCGTCGACCTCGATCGCGGGCGAGACACGGTAGACGGCCGGCCCCGCGATCTCGGGCAGCAGCTCGCGCCGCGGGCCGCGCAGCGCAAGTGCCCACAGCAGCGGCGTCAGCGGGTGGTGCAGCCGGCTTTCGCCGACGAGCGCGTGGGCCGCGTCGCCAGGCGGGCGCAAGGTGGCGGGCTCGATGTGCATCACACGCAATTCGGGCAGGTGGCGCTCGACCAGCTCGTCCATTTGCATCGGGCAATGCACCAGTTGCTCCTGCGGAAAAACCGTCAGCGGAACGACCCGTTCTGCGCACTGCAAATAGATCGTGACACGCGACGAGTGCCTGATGCAGGCGGCGACGACCTCGACCGTCTCGGAGACATTGCCGCGCTGCTCGAAGCGCCCCAGATCGGCTTGCAGCGAGGGGCTCAGCTGGGCCAGGCGGGTGCTCGGGCCGCCGGGCTGCGAATCGTCTTCGAGCTCTTCGAGGTAGCGCTGGTAGGCGCTCGCCTTCAGCAGTTCGGGTTCGCCGAACGGGATGGTGGAGTCGAAGAGCTCGCCTTTCATGGGACCGGCATTTTCACCTGTAACCGGTGCTTACCGGAACCGCCGGTCCTGTTTAACCCTGATGCACGGGCGGCCGACCGGCGCGCAGGTCGGTGCGCGCACGGGCCAGCGCCTTCCAGAAACGCAGGTCTTGCGTGGTCGCGAAGTTGATGCGCATCAGCGTTGTCGGCCGGGGCGTGGCGTGGAACAACGCGCCCGGCGCGATCAGCCAGTCGTCGAGCAAGACCTGCGCGAGCCGCTCGGTGTCGACGCCCACGTCGACCCAGCCGAACAGCCCGCGCGGCGGTGCTTCGAAGCGGCACCCATGCGCCTCGGCCAGCTTCACGGTGCGCTCGCGCGCGGCCGCGAGTTGGGTCATCACGCGCTCGGTGTGGCGGCGCAGCAGTCCCTTCTCCAGACAGTGCGCGAGCGCCTGCTCGGTCAGGCCGGGCGTGGTCAGCGTGGTCAGGAGCTTGGTGTCGACGAACCGGTCGACCAGCGCGCGCGGCGCCGCGATGAAGCCGACGCGCCAGTTCGGCACCAGGATCTTCGAGAAGCCCGAGATGTAGATCGTGCGCTCGAGCGCGTCGAGCGCGGCCAGGCGCGGCAGGTGCGCAGGCGCGAGGTGGGCGTAGGTTTCGTCTTCGACGATGTGCAGGTCGTTCGCTTGCGCCAGCTGCAGCACGCGGTGCGCGGCCTGCAGCGAGAGCGAGGCGCCGGTCGGGTTGCTCAGCACCGAGACCGTGATGTACAGGCGCGGGCGCAGCGCAGGTTCTTGCGCGTCGATCAGGCGCTGCATCACGGCCAGATCGGGGCCGTCTTCACCGCGCGGCACCGGCAGCACGCGCATCCCGAGCGCGGCCAGCCGCGCGTACTCGACCGACCAGCCGGGCTCGTCGACCAGCACGCTCTCGCCGGCGCGGGCCAGCGTTCGCGTGACGACATCGAGCGCCTGCGTCGCGCCGATCGTCGTGATGATCTGGTCGGCCGTGGCGCTGACGCCGAAGTCGGCCAGCTGGGTCACCAGCGCGTTGCGCAGCCGCAGCTCGCCGGCCGGCTCGCCGTAACGCAGCGAGACCGCGCCGAGCTGCTCACCGCTCGACACCTTGCGCAACGCGCCGGCCAGCAACGGCAGGTCGAGCCAGTCGGCCGGCAAGGTGCCCAGGCCCGGCATCGGCCGCGCGCCGGGCGGCTGGAACATGCCGCGGATCAACGCGGTGGCGCTGATCGGCAGCGGGTGCGAAGGCACGCGGTCGGTGGCGTGGACGGCAGCGTGTGTGGCCGGGTGAGCGGTGCCTCCCAGGCCGGCAGCGGCGCGTGGCGCAGCGCTCTCCCTCACGAAAAAGCCACGCTGCCGACGCGCCTCGACCAGGCCGAGCGCGAGCAGCTGGTCGTAAGCCGCGACCACCGTGTGCGGGCTCACCACATGCCGCCGCGCGCATTCACGCACCGAGGGCAGCCGTGCGCCCGGCGCGAGCAGCCGCTGTCGAATGCGCTCGGCGAACCGGCCAGCGAGCTGCTCGGTCAGGGTCGTGTCGGCTTCGCGCGAGAGCGGCGCGGTGGTCGGTGGGAAGGCGGTGTCGGGCATGCGCGTATCGTCGGTTCGACCAGTACAGCGGCTGATCTTGTGGGGCAAAGTGTACTGTCTCTGTGCTGGTAGTCGAGCGTAGACTGGTCCGATGCAACCCCATGTGCCTCGCACGAAGAATGACGAAACGCGCGGCCTGTGGCTCGGGCTGCTCGGCGTCGTGATCTTTGCGATGACCGTGCCGATGACGCGCCTGGCCGTCGGCCCGGCGACCGACCCGCAACTGCCGCCGCTGTTCGTCACCGCCGGCCGCGCTGCGGTCGCCGGGTTGCTGAGCGTGCTGTACCTCGCGTTCACGAACGCGCCGCGGGTGCAGCGCCGCCACCTGCCGGCGCTGTTCACGTCGGCGCTCGGCACGGTGGTCGGCTTCCCACTGTTCCTGAGCCTCGCGCTGCGCGAGGTCGATGCGATGCACGCGGCGGTCGTGACCGGGCTGATGCCACTGGCCACCGCGGTCGGCGCGGCAATGTTCTTCCGCCAGCGGCCGTCGAACGGCTTCTGGTTCTGCGCGGCACTCGGCTGCGCGATGGTGCTGGCGTTCGCGGCCTGGCGCGGCAGCGGGCAGCTCTCGGCAGCCGACGGCTTCTTGCTGCTGGCGGTGTTCTTCACCGCGGTCGGCTACGTGGCCGGTGCGCGCGTCGCGGCCGAGTTGCCGGCCGAGCAGGTGATCTGCTGGGTGCTGGTGCTCAGCCTGCCGTTGACGCTGCCTGTGGCGCTCGCCACCTGGCCCGCGGCGCCGGTGCGCGCCAGCGCATGGGGCGGCTTCGCGTATGTCACGTTGTTCTCGATGTGGCTCGGCTTCTTCGCGTGGTACCGCGGCCTGGCACTCGGCGGCACGGTGCGCGTGAGCCAGGTGCAACTCGTGCAGCCGTTCCTCGCGCTGCTGTTCGCGGTGCCGGTGCTCGGCGAAACGCTCGATGCCGTCACCGTGGTGTTCTCGCTCGCCGTGATCGCCGTTGTGTTCGTCGGCAAAAAGATGCCGGCGGGCGCGTCTTCTCCCGTCCTCCAACCGAAGAGCCTGTCATGACAGCGAATTCAACGAACGCCTCGCCGTGGCACATGGCGCGTCGCGCCGAGCGCATGAACCCGTCGGTGATCCGCGAGATCCTGAAAGTCACGGAAAGGCCCGGCATCGTTTCGCTCGCGGGCGGGCTGCCGTCGCCTGACAGCTTTCCGATCGAGGCGATGCGCGAGGCCACCACCCGCGTGCTGCGCGACCACCCGCGCGAGGCGCTGCAGTACGCGTCGAGCGAGGGCTTTGCGCCGCTGCGTGAATGGGTTGCGGCGCACATGAGCGCGCAGGGCGTGGCGACCAACGCGTCGCAGGTGCTGATCACGTCCGGCTCGCAGCAAGGGCTCGACCTGGTGGGCAAGGTGCTGATCGATGCGGGCAGCACGGTCGCGGTCGAGTCGCCCACGTACCTCGGCGCGCTGCAGGCTTTCGCGCCGTATGAGCCCGAGGTGGCCACGGTGCCGTGCGACGACGATGGCCCGTTGCCCGAGTCGCTCGGCACCGCCAGGGGCGCGCGTTTTTTGTACACGATCCCGAACTTCCAGAACCCAAGCGGGCGCTGCATGAACGCAGCCCGGCGCGCCGCGCTGGTCGACGCGG
>JANMWQ010000475.1:0-1848 GCA_031394085.1 Rhizobacter sp.
GCCGCGTGCCGGTGTCGCGTGGTCTGGTCGGTGGATTGAGCGATGAGTTGCATGGCGCTTGCCGATCTGTCGGGTTAGGCCTTGGCGGCCGGAGCCGAAGGACGATGAGTAAAGTATGCGGGAGCGTTCAGGCCGACAGAAGGAAAACTGCACGCTCGCCGGCCTCGCTTCGACAAGCGGCACGCAGCGCCCGACAAGCGGCGCGCCGCGTTGCGCTACAGCCCTGGCGCCGTCACCGAAATCTCGATCCGGCGCACGCTGGCGACCGCCACGTCATGCCGAATCGCGGGCTGCAACACGGTCTCTCGCACGCGTTGCGTTAAAGCCAGGCGAGCCTCTTCGGGCAGTGAGCGCGGCTCGACGATCTCGCAGCCGATCACCTCGCCGGTGCGGCTGATGAAGATGTCGAATACCAGCGCCTGAACGCCCAACGCATCGAGCGCGGCAGGGTCGAGGTTCCAGTCGGAATCGGGCTCGGGCTCGGCGGGCCGGTCGACTTCGCCGAAGCCGTAGAAGCGCATCGGCTCGCCTTCGGCAGGTGACGCACTCGGCGCCTGCGGCATTGGCGTCGGCAGCGGTGTCGGCACCGGCACGGGCGTGCGTTCGCTGGCCGTGGGGCGCGTTCGATCGTCTGGCACCGCCGGCTCGACGGCGCGGGCTGGGTCTTCGTGGCTCGCGATTGTTTCAACCGGCAGCTCGATCGTGGTCGCCGTGATCCATGACGTTCGGGTGCCGCTCGCTGGCGTCGACTGCCAGCGTGTCGTGACCGCCGCGAACACGCCGATCGCCACAAGGTTCAGCGCCAGCGCGGCACCCATGCAGACCGCGAACGACCCGCGGCTCGCGCGCCGAACACGCGCGCTTGTCAGGCGGGTGACTGCGGCTGCGGTGGCGGGTTCAGGCGAGGCCTGTGCGGCGGTTTTCATCGTGGGGGTTAATGCGAAGCGCAGCGCGCAATGGCGCGTGTGCCATTGCGGTAGGAGAGTCTATCGACGCGGCCTCGACAGCAGGCGATCGGCGAGACGAACGGCCGCCAACGAACGATCGGCGGCGAGTGCGGCCATCGCCAGCCCGACCCCGTGCGATATTTAGCCGTCACCAAAAGCATCGTCCGGTATGAGTGCCGCAGGTGGGCGCTAGACTGACCGGCTACACCGGAGTCTTCTCATGGCTGACCTTGTCACCGAACTTGCTGCGCAGGGTCGCTCGCTCCCCCCGGAAGAGCGCGTCCGCCTGCTGGATCTTCTGCTTGAATCGCTCCAAGAAGCCTCGTCGGCTGAAGTCGATACGGCTTGGACGAGAGAGATTGAGCGCCGCGTCGCGGCGCACGATCGCGGCGAGGGAACGCTTTACGAACTCGATGAAGTCATGGCCGAAGCGGCGCGTATCGCGCCTTGAAGCGCCTTCGTATGCGGGAAGAAGCGCGCGCCGAACTCCTGCATGAGACCACGTACTACGCTGCCAAGCGCGAGGGAGCAGGCAAACGTTTTCGTGAGGCGGTGAATGCTTCATTCACTCTGGTTCGTCGGTTCCCTTCCGGCGGGCGCCGGGTCCGGCCAATACTCGCAAGACGAAGGTGAAGGGCTTCCCTTTCACCATCGTTTATCGTGACGATCGATCTGAAATTGTCGTCTTTGCAGTTGCGCCGGATCGGCAGCAACCGGGCTACTGGCTATCGCGCATGAGTGACGGCTAACCCGAACGAACTCGCAAGGGCAGGCCGCGCGACGTCCGTTCTTCTTTTTCCACTTCGCGCACCGTGCTTTGGCGGGCCGCTCAAGTCGATGGAACCTCAACATGGCCCGCATGCCGCGCCTGGTCGTTGCCGGCCAACCGCACCTGGTGATT
>JANMWQ010000478.1:0-3531 GCA_031394085.1 Rhizobacter sp.
CTTCACCGATCTTGTGGTTCACCCCGGTATAGAACAGGATGCGCTCGGTGGTCGTGGTCTTGCCGGCGTCGATGTGAGCCGAGATGCCGATGTTGCGATAGCGCTCGATGGGGGTCTTGCGGGCCATGATGGCACTCCAAAAGTGCGTTACTAAAACGCGAGCCGCTCGCGGGTCGTACAAACCCGATGAGCGGCTGAGACGGGGAAATCTTTGGCTTAGAAGCGGAAGTGCGAGAACGCCTTGTTGGCCTCGGCCATGCGGTGCACTTCGTCGCGCTTCTTCATCGCACCGCCGCGGCCTTCGACGGCCTCGAGCAACTCGTTCGCGAGGCGCTGCGCCATCGACTTCTCACCGCGCTTGCGGGCCGATTCTTTCAACCACCGCATCGCCAGCGCCACACGGCGCACCGGACGAACCTCGACGGGAACCTGGTAGTTGGCACCACCGACGCGGCGTGACTTCACTTCGACCATCGGCTTGATGTTGTTCAGCGCGACAACGAAGATTTCGAGCGGGTCCTTGCCCGACTTCTTTTCGACTTGCTCGAGCGCGCCGTAAATGATGCGTTCGGCGATGGCCTTCTTGCCCGACTCCATGATCACGTTCATGAATTTCGAGAGATCGACCGAACCGTACTTGGGATCGGGGAGGATGTCCCGCTTGGGGACTTCGCGACGACGTGGCATTTCACTTCCTTTTGCTTCAGTTGGCGGGCGCTTATCGAACCCACCGCAGACAGCCCATATGAGGCCATCCAACTTACTCGGCAAGCCGGGACGACTCGCCGAAAATGACCGCGGCCCGAAAGCCCGATCGCTTGTGCAGCCGTTAAGCCTTCTTCGGACGCTTCGCGCCGTATTTCGAGCGCGACTGCTTGCGGTCTTTCACGCCTTGCAAGTCGAGCGAACCACGCACGATGTGGTAGCGCACACCCGGCAAATCTTTCACGCGGCCGCCGCGAACCAGAACGACGCTGTGTTCCTGCAGGTTGTGGCCTTCGCCGCCGATGTAGGAAATGATCTCGAAGCCGTTGGTCAGGCGAACCTTGGCGACTTTGCGCAGCGCAGAGTTCGGCTTTTTCGGCGTCGTCGTGTACACGCGAGTGCACACGCCGCGTCGCTGCGGGCCACCCTGCAGCGCCGGCGACTTGGACTTCGTGATCTCGGTCTCGCGACCGTGACGCACGAGTTGATTGATGGTAGGCATTGGTAACTCGTTCCCGTTTGAAGTCACTTGTTTTTCGGCGACTGAGCCAGCTGGCCCGAGTGTTCGCCTGCAACTCTGGGGAAGCGCACCTGGCCGGAAAGCGTGATTCCGTCGGGTGGCCCAGCAAAGCGCGCAGCAGTGTCTGCCGAAAAGCCTTCTATTGTATGCCGCTCGGCAGCGTGCTGCAAGGCGGGTCGCTCCGCACGATGACAATGCGACGATGAACTCGCTCGAATCCGCAGCGCCGACCATTGTTCTCGACACCAATGTCGTGCTCGATTGGCTGGTTTTCCGGAATCCGGATTGCGCAGCGCTCGCCAGCGCCGTCGTCGCGGGCGCGCTGCGCTGGGTCGCGACCGCGGCGATGCGTGACGAGCTCGCCCACGTGTTGTCGCGCGGCCACCTCGACCCCTGGTTGCCGGATCGGGCTTACCTCTGGGCGCACTGGGATCGCCACTGCACCGAGCTGCCTGATCCCGCGCCCACCGGGCCGCCTGGCCGATTGCGCTGCAGCGACCCGGACGATCAGAAGTTCATCGACTTGGCCATCACCTGCCGTGCTCGCTGGCTGCTGAGCCATGACCGCGCTGTGCTCAAGCTCGCTCGGCGACTGCGAGACCACGGGGTCGAGACGCTGCCGCCCGATCGCTGGGCACTGACGAAGCCCGCCTGAGTCGCACCAAGAAAAGGGCGACCGAAGTCGCCCTTTCGTGCCGAAGCAGAAACAGCCCTATTCGGCGGCTGCCGCTGCGGCTGCCGCCGCATCGGTCGCTGCGTCGATCTGCGCCAGTTGCACGGCGGCCAATTCCTCGGCCTCCTGCATCACGATGGCCTTGCGCTCGGCGTCGTCCATCGCTTCCTTGGCTTTGCGAGCGTCGTGGAAGGCCATGCCGGTGCCTGCGGGGATCAGGCGACCGACGATGACGTTTTCCTTCAGGCCACGCAGCTCGTCGCGCTTGCCCATGATGGCAGCCTCGGTGAGCACGCGCGTGGTTTCCTGGAACGACGCCGCCGAGATGAAGCTGTCGGTCGACAGCGACGCCTTGGTGATGCCCATCAGCACATCGCTGTGCATGGCGGGCAGCTTGCCTTCGGCGCGGGCCTTGTCGTTCTTGCCCAGCAGCTCGGAACGCTCGACCTGTTCACCCAGGATGTAGCTGGTGTCGCCCGGGTCGACGATCTGCACGCGACGCAGCATCTGGCGAACGATCACCTCGATGTGCTTGTCGTTGATCTTCACGCCCTGCAAACGGTACACGTCCTGCACTTCATCGACGATGTAGCGCGCCAGCTCTTCGATGCCCAGCAGGCGCAGGATGTCCTGCGGATCGGCCGGCCCGTCGACGACGTTTTCGCCCCGGTTGACCACCTGGCCCTCGTGGACCACGATGTTCTTTTCCTTCGGAACGAGCTCTTCGTAGACCTTGCCTTCCGGGTCGGTGATCTGCAGGCGAACCTTGCCCTTGGTCTCCTTGCCGAACGAGACGGTGCCGGTCATCTCGGCCAGCGTGCCTTTGTCTTTCGGCGTGCGGGCTTCGAAGAGTTCGGCAACACGCGGCAGACCGCCGGTGATGTCGCGCGTTTTCTGCCCTTCGACCGGGATGCGCGCCAGCACTTCGCCCGGCGTCAGGTCTTGACCGTCACGAATTTGCACCAGCGAGCCGACCTGGAACGCGATCGTGACCGAGTGATCGGTGCCCGGGATCTTCACTTCGTTACCGGCCGCATCGAGCAGCTTGACCTGCGGGCGCACGACCTTGGTCACGCCGCGGCGCTTCGGGTCGATCACGACGAGCGTCGAAAGCCCCGTCACTTCGTCGAGCTGCTTGGCGACCGTCAGGCCTTCTTCGACGTTCTCGAACTTGGCCTTGCCGGCGAACTCGGTGATGACCGGGCGGGTCAACGGATCCCAGTTCGCAAGCACGGTGCCGGCCTTGACCTGCTGGTCGATCTTGATGCTCAGCAGCGCGCCGTATGGCACCTTGTGACGCTCGCGCTCACGACCGTGCTGGTCGGAGATGACGATCTCGCCGGAGCGAGAAATCACCACCAACTCGCCCTTGCCGTTGGTCACGTAGCGCATCGTTGCGTTGAAGCCGATGATGCCGTCGCTCTTCGCGTCGACGCTCGAGGCCACCGCCGCACGCGACGCCGCACCACCGATGTGGAACGTGCGCATCGTCAGCTGCGTGCCCGGCTCGCCGATCGACTGCGCCGCGATCACGCCGATCGCCTCGCCGACGTTGATCAGGCCGCCTCGGCCGAGATCGCGGCCGTAGCACTTGGCGCAGATGCCGAAGCGCGTTGCGCAGGTCAGCGCGGTG
>JANMWQ010000521.1:0-3979 GCA_031394085.1 Rhizobacter sp.
CATCGACAGCGTGCGCGCGCCCTTTGCCGGCAAGCTGAACGACACGCTGGCCGTCAGCGAAGGCCTGCTCTACCGGCGCGGCAATTTCAACGGCACCTGGGACCAGCTCATCGTCGATGCGTTGATGGACGTGAGAGGCGCAGACATCGCGTTCTCGCCCGGCTTTCGGTGGGGCACTTCGTTGCTGCCCGGCCAGACCATCACGCGCGAATTGATGATGGACCAGCTCGCGATCACCTACCCGTCGACCACGCTCGCCGACATGCGCGGCGAGACGATCAAGTCAATTTTGGAAGACGTGGCCGACAACCTGTTCAATCCCGACCCCTACTACCAGCAGGGCGGCGACATGGTGCGTGTCGGCGGCTTGCAGTACACCTGCACGCCGGGCGAGAAGGCCGGCGCGCGCATCTCCGACATGCGGCTCGCCGGCCAGCCGATCGAGGCCGGCAAGACCTACAAAGTGGCCGGCTGGGCGCCTGTGGCCGAACAGGCCGAACGAGCCGAACGGGCGCAGGGCAAGCCGATCTGGAACGTGGTCGAGACCTATCTGTGCGACCGCAAGGTCATTGCGGCGCCGGTGCTCAACCAGCCGAAGCTGGTCGGTGTCGACGGCAATCCCGGCATGGCGCGCGCCTGAAGCACACGGCGGTGTGGCAGCCTCGCGGCGCGATCACGCACGCCGCCGGCGTCAATCGTCAGGCGTGCCGCCGCCCGTGCGCACCCGCGCACTGAGCACCTGGCGCACCTTGCGCGCCAGCGCGTCGCGCGTGTAAGGCTTGTTCAGCAATTCGACGCCCGGGTCGAGCCGACCGCCGTGCACGATCGCGTTGCGGGTGTAGCCGGAGGTGAACAGCACCGCGATCCCGGGCAGCCGCTCACGGGCCTTGCGGGCGAGCTCGGGGCTCTTCAGCGAGCCGGGCATCACCACGTCGGTGAACAACAGGTCGATCGCGACGCCGCTCTCGATCACCGTCAGCGCGCTGGCCGCATCGGCCGCTTCGAGCACGCGGTAGCCGAGCTCGCAGAGCATCTCGACGACCGTGTCGCGCACCGCCTCGTCGTCTTCGGCGACCAGGATCGTCTCGGTGCCACCGCCGACCGGCTCGCGGGCGACCGCCGCGACCACGTCTTCGCTGTCGTGCGCGCGCGGCAGGTACAGCTTGATCGTCGTGCCGTGGCCGGGCTCGCTGTAGATCTTGACGTGGCCGCCCGACTGTTTGACGAAGCCGTAGACCATCGACAGCCCGAGCCCCGTGCCAGTGCCGGGCGGCTTGGTCGTGAAGAAGGGCTCGAACACCTGCGCCATCACCTCGCGGTCCATGCCGGCGCCGGTGTCGCTGACGGCGAGCACCACGTACTGGCCGGGCGCGACATCGGCGTGGCCGCGCGCGTAGTCTTCGTCGAGGAACGCGTTGCCGACCTCGATCGTCAGCCGGCCGCTGCCGCTCATCGCATCGCGTGCGTTGATCGCGAGGTTGAGCATCGCGCTCTCGATCTGCGCCGGGTCGACCAAGGTGTTCCAGAGCCCGCCCGACACGGCGGTTTCGATCTCGATCGCCTCGCCGATCGCGCGGCGCAGCAGGTCTTCCATGCCGACGACGAACTTGCCGACGTTGACGACCTTCGGCTCCAGCGCCTGGCGCCGGCTGAACGCCAGCAACTGGCTCGCCAGCTTGGCGCCGCGCCGCACGGCCGCCTGCGCACTCGCGACGCGCCGCTCCAGCGCCTCGTTGCCGGCGATGCCCTTGCCGACGAGGTGCAGGTTGCCTGCGATCACCTGCAGCAGGTTGTTGAAGTCGTGCGCGACGCCGCCGGTGAGCTGGCCCACCGCCTCCATCTTTTGCGACTGGCGCAGTTGCTCCTGCGCAGCTTGCAGGTCGGCGGCGGCCTGCTTCTCGGCCGTCACGTGGCGGCCACTGGCGTAGATCAGCCCCTGCTCGGGCGCCGCGACCCAGGAGATCCATCGGTAGCTGCCGTCGTGGTGGCGCACGCGGTTGTCGTAGCGGGGCAGCAGGCCGTTGGCGGCGGTGGCGAGCCCGCCGTTGCCGGCGCCGCTGTCGTCGGGGTGGTTGAAATCGAGGTGGTTGCGGCCGATCACCTCGTGCGTCAGCCAGCCGAGGATCGCCGTCCAGGCCTCGTTGGCGGCGCGGATCGTGCCGTCGGCATCGACCACGATCTGCAGGTCGCGTGAGTTCTTCCAGGCACGGTCGCGCTCGCGCGTGCGCTCTTCGACGCGGGCCTCGAGCGTGGCGTTGAGGTTGGCCAGCGCTTCGCGCGCGGCGCGCTGCTCTTCGATGTCGGTGTTGGTGCCGATCCAGCGCGTGATCGCGCCGTCGTTGGCGCGGATCGGCATCGCGCGCGCCAGGTGCCAGCGGTAGTGGCCGTCGGCGCGGCGCAGCCTGAACTCGGTCTCGTAGGCCTCGCCGGACGCGAGTGCGGCGGCCCAGTGCAGCGACGCGGTCTCGATGTCATCGGCGTGGACCATGCCCACCCAGCCCAGCCCGTCGAGCGCGCCGGCTGTGATGCCGCTGTACGCATAGACGCGCTCGTTGAACCAGTCGAGCAGCCCGTTCGGCGGCGAGGTCCACACATGGTGGGGCATCGCCTGCGCGAAGGTGCGGAACTGCGCCTCGCTCTGGCGCAGCGCCGCCTCGACGCGCTTGTGCTCGGTGATGTCGATCGAGGCACCGGCGAAGCGCACCGGCTTGCCCTGCGCGTCGCACACCAGCCGGCCGTGGCCCGAGAGCCAGCGATCGCCGCCGCCTTCGCGCAGCACGCGGAACTGGCTCGAATACTCGGCTTCGCCGGCGAACACACGTTCGAGCGAAGCCTGCACGGCAGGCACGTCGTCCGGGTGCATGCGTTGCGTCAGCGCGGCCACCGGCAGGCCGGCAGCGGCGGTGGTTTCGTCGAGGCTGAAGAAGCGTGCGATCGTCTTGTCGGCGTAGATCAGGTCGGTCGCAAGATCCCAGTCCCAGATGCCGATGTTGCCGGCGGCGCCGAGCGCCATGCTCAGCCGCTCTTCGCTTTGCGAGAGGCGCTGCTCGGCCTGCTTCAACGCAGTGATGTCGCGGCCGACCGAGACCAGTTGCACAGGGCGGCCGTCGGCACCGGCGATCGGCGAGATCATCACGTCCCACCACTTCGGCGTGCCTTTGTGGGTGGCGCAGAACCCCTGAAACCGGCCGGTGCCGCCGGCGCGTGCTGCGGCGAGGGCGGCGCACGCTGCCGCGTGGTCGGCGCCGCCCCAGACCCGCAGCCACGACTGGCCGAGGACCGAGTCGACATCGGTGATCTCCATCGCTTCGATGCCGCCGGGGCTGACGAACAGCGTGTGGCCTTCGGGGTCGAGCACCACGGTGCAGTCGCGGCCCGAGTTCAGGATCAGCGTGTTCAGGCCGCGGGCTTCGCGCAGCGCCTGGTCGGCGAGGCGCGTGGCCGCGAGGTCGCGTGAGGCGTTGAGCAGCACGCTGCGCAGAAATTCTTCGTCGGCGCGCTGCGCCTCGGCCGCATCGCGCTGCTGGGTGCGGTCGCGCAGGATCTTCAGAAAGCCCAGGTGCGTGCCGGCCTCGTCACGCAACGGCATCATCTCGCCGACGGCCCAGAAGCGCGAGCCGTCGGCGCGCACGTGCCAGCGCTCGTCGTTGGCGCGGCCGTGGGCGAGCGCCTGCTGCATCTCGAACTCGGCGCGCCGCGCGGCACGGTCTTCGGGCGTGAAGAAGCGGTCGGCCGGCGTGCCGCGCATCTCGGCCGCCGACCAACCGACGATGCGCTCGGCGCCGGCGTTCCACTCGATCACCCGGCCTTCGCGGTCCGTTGCGACGATCGCGAACTCGATCGCGCTCTCGAGGATCGCGCGGTGGCGCTGCTCGGCTTCGGCAGCCGTTCGCAGTCGGGCGATTTCGGCTTCGAGCTCGGTGTTGCGTCGGCGAAGGCGCTTGATCTCGGACTCTGACATCGCGGGCTCTGCGTTGGG
>JANMWQ010000523.1:0-4897 GCA_031394085.1 Rhizobacter sp.
GTGGTCGTCGTGGAAGCGGTCTTCGAGCGCGGCGATCTCGGTGATGGGCACCCACGCGACCGATTGCGCGTCGTCGTCGGCGCGCACTTCGGGCAGTTCGCGGTCGCCCAGATCGAAGTAGTGCGCGTGCGTGATCGTGCGACCGCGCAGGCTGCGGTCCGGGTGGTCGAAGACGGCGCTCGCGCGCAGCGCGCGTTGCATCGTTTGGGCGAGCAGTTCGAGGTGGGCTTCTTCGGCGAGCTCGCGCAGCGCCGACTGGTAGGCCGTCTCGCGTTGCTCGATGAAGCCGCCAGGCACCGCGTAGAGGCCGACGCCCGGCGCCCGGCCGCGCTGGATCAGCAGCACGCGGTCGGCGCAGCGCACCACCGCGTCGACCGTGACGAACACCGGCGGATACGGCGCCGTCATCCACGCAACGTGGTACGCGCGCAGCATCTGCCATTCGGCGGTGAGCGCCGGCATGAAGCTGAGCGCGGCCCAGGCGCGGATGAACGCGGTCGTCGTCGGCGGCGCCTGGTCGACGAGTGCGGCGAGCGTCGCATCGAGCAGCGCCGGGTCACCGGCGAACAACGCGTCGCGCAACTGGGTGCCGCCGGCACCCGGGATGCGGTCGACCGACACCAGCGTCCAGCCGGGAAAGCCACGCAGGTACTCGCTGGTCGCGTCCTTGAAGTGGCCGACGAGTGCGATGCGCGAGGTCGACTTGCCGCTCGCGTCGCCGGTGACGTTCAACCCCGCGACCCGCTCGCTGACCACGCGCACCCACCGCTGCGGGTCGTAGTAGTCGCGCACCGGCAAGAACGTGACGCGCGCGCGCTCGGCGTCGGGCAGTGCGAGCCGGATCATCTCGGCGCGCTCGCGCCAGGTGAACGGGTTCTTCGGTGTGCGCGCCTGGTGCGCCGAACCGATCACGACGACGACGCGCGCCGCCACCTCGAGCGCGCGCTGCAGCAGCGCCAGGTGAGCGTTGTGAAACGGCTGGAAGCGGCCGACGAGTACCGCGATGTCAGGTTGATTCGGTGACATGCTGATCCTTGCCGTTAGACAAACTTGGCGGCGATCGGCATTTGCCGGCCGACGCCGAACGCACGCGAACGCACGCGGATGATCGGCGGCGCTTGCCGCCGCTTGTACTCGTTGCGCGCGATCATGCCGCGAATGCGCTGCACCAGCGCCTCGCCGGCGGGTGTGGCGCGCAGCGGCTCGATGAACGCGCGCGCCACGTCGAACTCCCAGCGCGCGAGGCGCTGGCCTTCGATCAGCAGCTTGAGAATTTCGTCGAGCACCGGGTAGGGCGGCAGGCTGTCGGTGTCGCGCTGGTCGGGCGCGAGTTCGGCCGACGGTTCCTTGTCGAGGATCGCCTGCGGGATCAGCGCGCGGCCCGCGGTCTCGTTCACATGGCGCGAGAGCGCGAACACTTCGGTCTTGTACAGGTCGCCGATCAGCCCGAGGCCGCCGTTGGTGTCGCCGTACAGCGTGCAGTAGCCGACCGATATTTCCGACTTGTTGCCGGTGGTGAGCAGCAGGTGACCGAACGCGTTCGAGTATTCCATCAGCACCGTGCCGCGGATGCGCGCCTGCAGGTTTTCGAGCGGCAGCCCGGTAAGCGGCTGGCCGAAGCTGGCCTCGAACTGGCGCTGGTAGACGGCCACGGCGTCGGCGATCGGGTGAGTGGCGAGCGCGATGCCGAGGTTGCGGCACAGCGCGACCGAATCGTCGACCGAGCCGACCGATGAGTACACCGAGGGCATCGTGATGCCGACGACGTTTTCAGCGCCGAACGCGGCGACGGCGAGTGCCAGCGTCAGCGCGCTGTCGATGCCGCCCGACGAACCGACGACCGCCTGTTTGAACCCGCAGCGCCGCGCGTAGTCACGCAGACCGAGCACGATTTGCGCTTGGTAGAAGGCCATCGTCGACAAACCTTTCGCTGCGACCGGCGGCAGCGCCGCGCCGTCGTGCGCCAGGAAGCGACCGTTGTCGAAGCGCAGCGTCTGCACGTCTTCACTGAAGCGCTGCGCCTCGAAGGTCACGCCGCGTTCGGGCTCGACCGCGAACGAGGCGCCGTCGAACACGATCTGGTCCTGCCCGCCGACCTGGTTCACGTACAGCAGCGGCAGCGCGTGGCGCGTGCTCGCGGCACCGAACACCTGGTGACGCTGTTCGCGCTTGCCGATCTCCGACGGGCTCGCGTTGATCGAGACGACGAGGTCGGGCGCGGCATCGGCCAAGCGCATGAACGGGTTCACCGCGTAGTCCTCTCTGGTGTCGCCACTGCCGTCGTCACTCGCGCCGTCGTTCCAGCCGTCCTCGCAGATCATCAGGCCGATCTGCATCTGACCGATGCGCAGCACGCGCGCCACGTCGGGGCCGGGTTCGAAGTGGCGGCGCTCGTTGAACACGTTGTAGGTCGGCAGCAGTTGCTTCGCATAGCGCAGCACGACCTCGCCGGCGCGGATCACGACCAGCGCGTTCTGCAGCTTCTTGCCGATGCCTTCGTGCGGCAGCGGCGCGCCGACGACCCAGTGCAGGTCGGGCAACTGGCGCGAGGCCTGTTGCAGCGTCGTCAGGCCAACGGCCACGCGTGCCATGAACTCCGGCTCGTCGAGCAGGTCGCCGGGGTAGTAGCCGGTCAGCGAGAGCTCGGTGAACACGACGAGATCGGCGCCATCGCGCGCGGCACGCTGAGCGGTCTCGATCATCTTGTGCGCGTTGCCTTCGATGTCGCCGACGGTGGGGTTGAGCTGGGCGACGGTGATCGTCAACATGGTCGAGTCCTTCAGGGTTGGATGCGGAACACCTGGCGCAGGTAGCCGGGCCAGGAGGGCGCGGGGGTGGTTCCCGCGCCCTCACCCGAGCCCTCTCCCGGAGGGAGAGGGCGCAAGACCGAGATCCTCCCGTGCGTTGACTTCGGTGGACGTGATCAGCTCGACGCCGAGGCCGCGCATCTCCGCGAAGAACGCCTCATGCTGCGCCGCGAACCCGCCGACCGGGCTCATGCAATCGGTGACGAGCGCGATGCGTTCGGGCCGCCCGCCGGGCAGGTTCGCGACGATGTGCTCGGTCGTCGCGCGCACGCAGTGGCTGCTGGCTTCACCGGCGATCAGGATGCGGTCGGCACGGTCGAGGTCGGCGATCAGCGCGGTGTTGAGTTGGGTGTGCGGGTCGTCGGCATCGGGCACCTCGGCAAGCACGGCGCTGTAGTGCTCGGTCCAGCGGTTCTCGCCTTTGCGCACCGACTGCACGCTGCGCCCTCCGCGTGCTTCCCAGGCACGGCACGCGGCGGCCACGGCGGCGTGCACGGCGTGGCCCCAGCTGCCGATCTCGCAATGCACCGGCCAGACCATCAGCGTGTAGCGGCCACGCGCCTCCAGCGCATCGAGGTAGGCGAGGGCGCGTGGGGTCGAGGCGGTATCGCGCGGCTGGAACGCGCCACCGCGCACCTGCGCGGCGGTGATCTCGGTGAACGGTGGCACCTCGGCGCCGTCGCCGTGCCGCCAGAAGGTCGGGTGCGCGACGTCGAGGCGGTGGTGCGAGTCGAGCGTGACGGTGATCGCGTCGATCGCGGTGCCCGAAATGCCGATCAGCGCGGCGAGCCGCTGCATGTCGGCATCGGCGCCGGGCACCGGCAAGGCCGGTGCGCTGCCTGCCGGGCGGCGCGCTTCGGGCAGGTCGCAGAAATCGTTCTGCGGGTCGATGACCAGGAGATGAATGAGCGGTTTCATGCGGGGCTCCGTCGGCTGGGTGAGCGCAATGTAGCTCAGCAAGTTGTACAAAACAACTATTGGAGTGCCACGCGTCGGCGAGGTTCGCTCGCTGTCACACAATCTCGGCTTCGTCACCTCCGCGCCGAACCGCCTGACCGATGGACAACCCTGCGCTGCTGAACATCGCCCGCGAGGCCATGCGCCAACGCGGCCTGCAACCCGATTTTTCCGCAGCGGCGCAGCAAGAGGCCGCCGCGATGACCGAACCGATCGCGACGACCGGCGCTGCAGGTCACGACCCGCGCGACCTGCGCGACCTGCTCTGGTGCTCGATCGACAACGACGATTCGCGCGACCTCGACCAGCTCACCGTCGCGCTGCCGGCGGCGGGCGGCGTGCAGCGCATCCTCGTTGCGATCGCCGATGTCGACGTGCTGGTGCGCGCCGGCAGCGCGATCGATGCGCACGCATTCGCGAACACGACCTCCGTCTACACCGCCGCGGGCGTGTTCCCGATGCTGCCGCTGCGGCTGTCGACCGACCTGAGCTCGCTGAACGAGAACGAGGATCGGCAGGCGATCGTGATCGAGATCGCGGTGGGCGAGCCGGGCGCACCGGGCGATGCGCAGGCGCGCTCGCAGCAGGATCCGCTGGCGGATCCGCGGGTCTATCGCGCGCTGGTGCGCAACAAGGCGCAGCTCACCTACAACAGCGTCGCCGGCTGGCTCGACGGCAACGCGCCCGTGCCCGCGAAGGTGGCGGCGCTGCCCGGGCTCGAAGACCAACTGCGCACGCAAGACCGCGCCGGCCAGGCGCTGAAGGAACTGCGCCGTCGCCATGGCGCGCTGAGCCTCTCGACGCCCGAGGCGCGCCCGGTGTTCGGCAGCGACGGCGTGTTGACCGATCTGCGCACCGAAGACGGCAATCGCGCGAAGGAGTTGATCGCGGGCTTCATGATCGCGGCCAACGGTGTCACGGCGCGCTTTCTTGACGGCAAGAATTTCCCGTCGCTGCGCCGCTTTCTGCGCGAGCCGGCGCGCTGGCAAAAGATCGCCGAGATCGCCGCGGCGCTCGGCGAAAAGCTGCCCACCGCGCCCAGCCCGGTCGCGCTCGACGCGTTTCTCACGAAGCGCCGCCTCACCGAACCCGACAAGTTCGCCGAGCTGTCGCTGACGATCGTCAAGCTGCTC
>JANMWQ010000567.1:0-8770 GCA_031394085.1 Rhizobacter sp.
CACGCACGTACTTGGCGAGCGCGAACGCGGTCGAGAGGCAAAACATGTAGCCCATCACCATGAAGGCACGGTCGAGGTCGGCGCCCGGCAGGTAAGCCAGGCCCGAGCCACAGAGCAGCACGGCCAGGCCGAACGAGACCCAGACCTGGAGCTTCCATGCCCTGGTGTCTTTGCAAATCGTGGTGGATTGCATGGTGCGGTCTTTCATGGGTTTGTTGAACACGGGTGCATCTTCAGGTGCGCGTCGGACGGTATCAATCACCCGAAGGAGGGCTGCATCGGTTTGCTCCTCTGGTATCTTCTAAAGGTACTTTTTGAGGAGTTGTACCGATGAGCACGACGCACGACCTGGTCACCGCACTGAAGCGCGAACTCAAGGCCGCCGGCATCACCTACGCCGAGCTCGCAGGGCAGCTCGGCATGGCCGAGTCGAGCATCAAGCGCGTCTTCGCGAAGGGCGACATGCCGTTGTCGCGCGTCGACGAAGTGCTGCGCGTGCTGAAGATGGACTTCGCCGAACTCGCCCGCAAAATCGCCGATGCGCAACCACTGCGCCGCGAGCTCACGCTCGAGCAAGAGACCGCCGTCGTCGCCGACCGCAAGCTGATGCTGCTGGCCATCTGCTGCATCAGCCAGTGGACCTTCGAGCAGATGGTCACGAGCTACGCGATCAGTGATGCCGACTGCGTGCGCTACCTGTTGCAACTCGACAAGCTCGGCTTCATCGAGTTGCGGCCGCTGAACCGCTACCGCCTGAAGGTGGCGAAGGGTTTCAGGTGGCGCCCGAACGGGCCGGTGATGGCGTACTTTCGCGAGCACGTCGCAGGCGACTACTACAGCGGTGGCTTCGACGGCGAGGGCGAGACGCTGATGCTGGTGCATGGCCAGATCAGCAGCGCGCAAGCAGCAAACTTCGTCGAGCGGCTGCAGCGCGTCGGGCAAGATTTCGCGCAGCAACATTTGGCCGATCAAAAGCTCGCGCCCGAGCACAAGCGGCCCTACACGTTGGTCGTCGGCATGCGCTCGTGGCTGTTCGCGGCCTTTCGTGATTTGAAGCGCGTGGCGCCAGCGAACTAGGTCAAGCTGCGCGCTGCTCCAGCATGTAATTCGCGCCGTCGTACTGGCCGAGCGTGTCGGTGAGGTACGGCAACGCCTCGAGCAACTCGTCGTGCAATGTGAACGGTGGGTTGATCACGAACATGCCGCTGCCGGCGAGGCCGAAGCCTTGGTTGGAGGGCTGCTGCACCGTGAGCCGCGCGTGCAGCCAGCCCTTGGGCGCGATGCCTTCGAGGCGCTTGGGCAGTTGCGCCGCTTCGAGCTTGCTGACCTGCGGATACCAGACGACGTACACACCCTCCGGAAACCGCGCGATCGCCTCGCGCAGCGACGTGATGACCTTGCTGTAGTCCCTGTGGCCCTCGTAGCTCGGGTCCATCAACACGACCGCACGGCGCGACGACGGCGGCACTTGGCCTTTGAGCCCGTCGAAGCCGTCGGTGTCGAACACTTCTGCGCCTTTGACCTCGCCGATGTAGGACTGCAGGATGCGGTGATCGGTCGGGTGCAGCTCGAACAGGCGAAGCTGGTCTTGCGCGCGCAGCAGCATGTGCGCGAAGGCCGGCGAGCCGGGGTACTGCTCGAGCATGCCGTCGGGGTTGAACTGGCGCACGAGTTGCATGTAGTCGGCCACGGCGGGCGGCAGGTCGTCACGGTCCCAGAGCCGCAGCACGCCTTGCTCGAACTCGCCTTTTTTCTGCGCGAACCGTCCTTCGAGCGAGTAACCGCCGGCGCCGGCGTGCGTGTCGACGAGCCGGTACGACTTGTCCTTCTGATTCATGTAGCGCAGCAGCAGCGTGAGCACGGTGTGCTTGAGCACGTCGGCGTGGTTGCCCGCGTGAAAGGCGTGTCGGTAAGCGAGCATGGCCGTAGTGTCGTCGGATTCGGGCACGCACTGTAGCCGCTGGCAGGGCCCCCGCTCCCACTGAGCCTTAACCGATTTCGACCGCGGCTGCGCGCCGTCCTGTTATTCGCGGTGGCCGTAGCATCGACCGCATTCAACTCAACAAGAGCACCCGCATGACCACGCTGTTCGAATCGATCCACGTCGGCAACATCGCCACCGCCAACCGCATCGTCATGGCCCCGCTGACGCGTGACCGTGCCGGCCCGAACCAGGTGCCGACGCCCCTCATGGTCACCTACTACGAGCAGCGCGCCAGCGCCGGGCTGATCGTCAGCGAAGGCACGCAGATTTCGGCCGAAGGCCAGGGCTACCTCGACACGCCGGGCATCTACACCACCGAGCAAGTGGCGGGCTGGAAGAAGGTCACCGACGCCGTCCACGCGAAGGGCGGCAAGATCGTCGTGCAGCTCTGGCATGTGGGCCGCATCTCGCACCTTTCGCTGTTGCCGGCGGGCGTGGTGCCGGTGTCGAGCACCGCCAAGCGCGCGGCCGGCAAGACCTTCACCGCGCAAGGCTTCGAGGATGTGTCGGCGCCGCGCGCGCTGCGCACCGACGAGATCCCGCGCCTGATCGCCGACTACCGCCACGCCGCCCGCAACGCCATCGCCGCCGGCTTCGACGGCGTCGAGGTGCACGGCGCGAACGGCTACCTGCTCGAGCAATTCATGCGCGACAGCATCAACGACCGCACCGATGCCTATGGCGGCTCGCAAGAGAACCGCGCCCGGCTGGTGGTGGAAGTGATGACCGCGATCGCCGACGAGATCGGTGCCGGCCGCACCGGCATTCGTTTGTCGCCGGTCACGCCGGCCAACGACGCCGGGCCCGACAGCGACGCGCAAGCCATGTACGACTTGGTCGTCGAAAAACTCGCGCCGTTGAAGCTCGCGTTCATCCACGTCGTCGAAGGCGCGACCGGCGGCCCGCGCGACATCGCACCGTTCGACTTCGCCGCGCTGCGCACACGCTTCAAGCATGGCAACCCGCAAGGCGCGTGGATCGTCAACAACGGCTACACGCGTGCGATGGCGAGCGAAGCCGTGAAGAGCGGCGCGGCCGATCTGGTGGCGTTCGGCAAGCACTTCATCAGCAACCCGGATTTGGTGGAGCGATTGCGGGTCGACGCGCCACTCGCGCAGCCGACGCGCGAGACGTTTTACGGCGGCGGCGCTGAGGGATACACCGACTATCCGACGATGGAGATGGCACCGGCCTGAATCCGGCAACTCACAATCGGCTCCATTCCGTTCGTCCTGAGCTTGTCGAAGGACCGGTGGCGCACCGCGAAGGCTTCGACAAGCTCAGCCCGAACGGGGTGGAACAAGTTTTGTATCTTGTGAGTCGCTTCGCTTACGCGGGGATTCGCAACACCTGCCCCGGATAGATCTTGTCCGGGCTGGTCAGCATCGTCTTGTTGGCCTCAAAGATTTTCGGGTACTCGTTGGCATTGCCGTACTGGCTCTTCGAGATCGCCGACAGCGTGTCGCCGCGCACCACCGTGTACCAGCGCGATTCGTCGGCCGGCTCGGCCGTGGTCATCGCGTCGTCGACCTGCGTCACACCGGCGACGTTGCCGCAGCACAGGATGACCTTCTCGCGCGTCGCCTGATCGACAGCAACGCCTGCGACCGAGACGGTGCCGGTTGCGCCGTCGAAGGCCACGTCGAGGCCGTCGACCTTCAGATTTTGGGTGCCGATGTAGGCAGCGATGGCGTCGGCTGCCGTCTTGTTGGCGGCCGCCACGTCGACAGCGGGCGCATCGGCGGCCGGGGCCTTGTGGCCGAAGAGTTTTTCGCCGGCTTCCTTGATGAAACTGATCAGGCTCATGGTGTTTCTTTCGTGGTGGGTTGTCGAACGACGCGGCGGAAATTCGAGAGATTGCCGCTGGCGCAGCCTCGCAATGTAGCGAGCGCCGGTGACCACCCGCCCGTTAATTTACCCGGATGTCACAAGGGTCATGAACGACCCGTTCAGCGAGGTTCTCGCCGATCGACCCCGGCGGCAGTTCGGCGCCCCATTCGGCGGCCCTGGCCTGCGCGCGCACGGTTTGCCAGAACGGGTAGTGCTCGCTCGGGTAGGCGCAGATCGCCTTGCTCGGGCCGCCGTGAACCGACAGGTCGGCCTGCTCGTCGCTGGCCAGGCCGAGCGGGCCGACGTCGACCGTGCCATCGACCGAGCGCTTGGCGATGCCGGTCACTACCTCGCGGCCGTTGATCAGCAACGGCGTGGCGCGCGCGACATTCAGGCTGATGAGTGTGAAAGGCATCGAAACCGATCAGGCCGCGCGGTAGGCGCGGTGCGCCGCGACGACCCGCCGGCCTTTCGGCCCCGAGACCCACGCGACGAACATCTTGCCGGCCGGGTGGTTGATGCGAAACGCGCGCATCACGTGCACCGCTTCGGCCAGTGCCGGGTCGCCCTCGACCAGCACCGCCAGCGGCGCGCCGCCCTGCACCGCCCACGCGCCGCGCTCGACCAGCGCATAGGCGCCGCGCGCGCGGGCCTGTGCGATCAGGCTCGATTTGAGGTCGGCGGATACATACCAAGGCGCCGTCGGCCCGAGCTTGGCCGAGCGCCACAGCGCTTGCTCCATCGCGTGCGTGCCCGAGCCATCGCCCGCCGACAGGAAGGTGATGGCGCCCGGCATCGCCAAAGCTGCGCTGCGCAACTGGATCAACGCTTCGGCAGCACCCTTCAAGCCAGCGATCGAGGCCGGGTCTCGCGCTTTACCGCGCGGCGCGGGGCCGACGATCAAAAACTCGCCCGCCGCGACCCGGTGCCGGTCATGCGCAAGGCCTTCTTTTTCCAGCTTCGCCTCGGCCTCGGGTGCGTTGGCGAGTGCGGCGTCGAATTCACCGCGGTCCAGCCCTTCAAGCAGCGGCAATGCCGGCATGCTGACGAGCTTGACGGCGATGCCGGTGTCGCGCCCGAAGCTTTGCTGCAAGGCCTTGGCCAGCCCGGAATCGAACAGCGCGGTGTCGACGCCCAGGCGCATCGGGTCGGCCAGCGAGCGCCGCTGCTGGGCCAACGCCTGCGACGCGGGCAGCAGCAGCAGCAACGTACCGAGCGGCAGGGTGAGCAATCGACGGCGCAAGATCATGGACGTGATTATTGCCGTCGACCCCGCGGTTCGCGCCGGCGCCACGAACACCCAACACGCCAAAAACACCACGCATGAGCCCATACAGAAACCGCATGAACCCCCGATTCGAGGCAGTTACCAGCCCATTACACTGGTATGACAATCGATTCAAGGAACTGCCCAGCGGCACCTCGGTCTCACACAAACGTTGGCCTGAAACCGGTTCGTAACTTCACGGTTGCGACCCATCGCCCAGCGGCATTGGGCAAGCCCTTCGAGCGTGCAACGCGGCTCAGCGGGTTTGCCCAATCCCGCGTTTTTTGACTTCAATGACTGGATCCGCCATGAATCGTCCCGCAATGGAGGGGGTGCGCTTGAACGTTCCCGGCAGCGTGCACCATGCCAAGCTGATCGAATGGGTGGCGCAAATGGCCGCGCTGACCGAAGCGGCCGACGTGCACTGGTGCGACGGCAGCAACGCCGAGTACGACCGCCTGTGCGCGCAGCTCGTCACCGCTGGCACGTTCAAAAAGCTCAACCCCGAGTTGCGCCCGAACAGCTACCTCGCCTGCAGCAGCCCGAGCGACGTGGCGCGGGTCGAAGACCGCACCTTCATCTGCTCGGCCAGGGAGGAAGACGCCGGCCCGACCAACAACTGGATGGCGCCGGCCGAGATGCGCGCACTGTTGCAGACCGGCCAGACCGACGGAACACCCGCCTTGTTCCGCGGCGCCATGAAGGGCCGCACGATGTACGTCGTGCCGTTCTCGATGGGCCCGCTCGGCTCACCCATCGCCCACATCGGCGTCGAGCTCTCGGACAGCGCGTATGTGGCCGTCAACATGAAGGTGATGACGCGCATGGGCGCGAAGGTGCTCGACGTGCTCGGCACCGACGGCCATTTCGTGCCGTGCATGCATACCGTCGGCAGCCCGCTCGAAGCCGACCAGAAAGACGTGGCGTGGCCGTGCAACCCGACCAAATACATCGTCCATTACCCTGAAACGCAAGAGATCTGGAGCTACGGCTCGGGCTACGGCGGCAACGCGCTGCTCGGCAAGAAATGCTTCGCGCTGCGCATCGCCTCGACCATGGGCCGCGATCAGGGCTGGCTCGCCGAGCACATGCTGATCCTCGGCGTGACCTCGCCCGAAGGCAAGAAGCACCACGTCGCGGCGGCGTTTCCGAGCGCCTGCGGCAAGACCAATTTCGCGATGCTGATCCCGCCGGCCGGCATGGGCGACTGGAAGGTCACGACGATCGGCGACGACATCGCGTGGATCAAGCCGGCGGCCGACGGCAAGCTCTACGCGATCAACCCCGAGGCGGGCTACTTCGGCGTCGCGCCCGGCACCAACGACAAGACCAACTTCAACTGCATGGCCAGCCTCAAGCGCGACGTGATCTTCACGAACGTCGCGCTGACCGACGACGGCGATGTCTGGTGGGAAGGCATGACGGATGTGCCACCCGCGCACCTGATCGACTGGCAGGGCAAGGATTGGACGCCCGCGATCGCCAAGGAAACCGGCGCTGGCGGGAAGCCGCGAACAGCCGCCCACCCGAACGCCCGCTTCACCGTCCCCGCCATCAACAACCCCGCGCTCGACCCCGAGTGGGACAACCCGGCAGGCGTGCCGATCGATGCGTTCATCTTCGGCGGTCGCCGCTCGACCACCGTGCCGCTCGTCACCGAAGCGCGCAACTGGGTCGAAGGCGTCTACATGGCCGCGACCATGGGCTCGGAGACGACCGCCGCCGCGGCCGGGGCGCAAGGCGTGGTGCGGCGCGACCCGTTCGCGATGCTGCCGTTCACCGGCTACAACATGAGCGACTACTTTCAGCACTGGCTCGCGCTCGGCAGACGCCTCGAAGCCTCGGGTGCGAAGTTGCCGAAGATCTACTGCGTCAACTGGTTCCGCAAAGGCCCGGACGGCAAGTTCGTCTGGCCCGGTTACGGCGAAAACATGCGCGTGCTGCAGTGGATGATCGGCCGCGTCGAAGGCTCGACGAAAGGCAGCGAAAACGCGTTCGGCACGACGCCCCGCTACGGCGACCTGAACTGGAACGGCCTGGACTTCACGCCCGCGCAGTTCGATCAGGTGACCAGCATCGACGCCGCCGCCTGGAAGACCGAACTCGGCCTGCACGCCGAGCTGTTCCAGCAACTGGCGTACCACCTGCCGGCCGAGATGATCGCGACCAAGGCGGCGATCGAGCAGCGGCTCGCCGCCTGACTCAGCTGGCTACGCGTGCCTTGGCGGCGCGCTCGCCCCAGAGGCGACCCAGCCAGGCCGTCAGCTGCACGAACGCGCTGATCGGGCCGTTGGCCTCATGGTCGATCGCCGGCAGCGTCACGCGCCGGGCGAAGCGCGAGCGGTCATGGCCGTCACTCCGCATACAAGCCTTCGTGGCGCGCGGCGGCGGCATACAGGTCGGCTGCGAAGCCGGGGTCGGTCTTCGAGTAGGTTGCGGCCAGGTTGCGAACCTTCTGGGCTTCGAGCGAAGCCGACTCGGTCGCGCTGCGCGCGGCCGGCGCCGCGAACAAGCCGGTCAGCAGCGACAGCGCGTGCTGGGCGAAGCGGCTGCGTTGCACATTGGCGTGGAGGGTGGTGGTCATCGTGTTCATGCGAAAAGTCCCTTGAGCGCAGGACCGTGAAGGTCCCGATGACTGGATATTGGGGTAAACCCGCATAATCTACCAATCAATCTTGTGAATCGCCGTTATCACTGCGGCGCATGACGATGGCCACCGCCCTGAACTTCCGAACGCTCGACCTCAACCTGCTGCGCGTCTTCGACGTCGTGATGGCTGAGCGCAACCTCACGCGCGCCGCAGAGCGCTTGTCGATTACCCAGCCTGCCGTCAGCAATGCGTTGAAACGCCTGAAGGATTCGGTGGGTGAAGACTTGCTCACAAGAGTTTCCACGGGCGTCAAACCGACCCCGCGCGCCGAGGCGCTGTGGCCAGAAGTGCGCACCGCGCTGGGCCATCTGCGGGCGGCGCTGTCGCCCGGCGAGTTCAACCCGCAGACCGACGCGACCAGCTTCCGCATCGCGATGGCCGACTCAACCGCTGCGCTGTTCATGCCGCCGCTGGTGGCGCAAATCGAACAAAGTCAGGCGCTGACCAACCTGCGCGTGCTGCCGCTGACCACCCGCGACCCGAGCGACATGCTGGAGCGCGGCGACGCCGATCTCGCGATCGGCTACTTCCCGCAGACGATTTCGGCGCTGACCAGCCAGGGCAGCAGCGAGTCGCCGTTGCGGCACGCGCGCCTGCACGACAGCGAGTACGTCTGCGTGATGCGCGAAGGCCACGCGCTCGCCGAAGCCGGCGCGCTGACGCTCGACAGCTACTGCGCCGCCGATCACCTGCTCGTCAACTTTGCCGGCCGCCCGTATGGCCTGGCCGACCAGGCACTCGCCGCGCTGAACCGCAAGCGCCGCATCGTGTTGACAGTGAACCAGTACTTCACCGCCGGCCGGGTGGTCGCCAACAGCAACTTGCTGACGGTCTTGCCCGCGTACTTCGTCGAGGCGACCGGCTACCACGAACAAGTCGTCACCCGGCCGCTGCCATTCGATCTGGCCGGGCTGCATGTCGCGATGGTCTGGCACCAGCGCAACGACCGCAGCAGCGCGCACCAGTGGTTGCGCACGCGGCTGCTCGAAGCGGCCGCCCGGCACACCGCCGCCGGTTGACGCCGCGCGCGTCTTGCCGC
>JANMWQ010000585.1:0-2132 GCA_031394085.1 Rhizobacter sp.
ATCGAGCGGGCCGTCGGTGGTGGTGATGTTGCCTTGCGTGAACTGCTGCGAGACCGCCTGCAGGTTCACGCCGATGCCGATGCTGGTGTTGCTGATCGCACTCGCGTACATGTCACCGAACTCGGCGCGCGATTCTTTCGCGCCGATGGTATTGGCGTTGGCCACGTTGTTGCCGATGACCTCGAGGTTCTTGCTCGCTGCATTGAGACCGGAGAGACCTTGCTGGAAGCCCATGATGTTCCTTCGTTGCTTCGTGAATGGTGTTCGGGCCGAACGATCAGTTGATCGCGACGACCGTGCTGTAGTCGACGGTGCCGGCCTTGTTCAGCTGCAGCTGCAGCGTGCTGCCCGAGGCGCTGACGGCGTTGACGGTGTCGCGCATCAACGGGGTGCTGACGAGCGGCGTGGCGCCGCTGGTGGCGGTGACCTTGAACGTCAGGTTGGCGGTTTTGTCGTAGGTGCCGGAGGCCCAGTCGAAGCTGTGCACGCCGGCGCTCTGCGCGCCCAAATTGAACGAGTCGACGACCTTGCCGGCGCCGTTGACGATGTCGACCTTGACCGCGTCGGCCGCGCTCGTCAGCGAGAAGCCGCCCTGCCCGACGCCCGCGGCGATGTCGACGCTGTTGCCGGGCACGATCACGTTCTTGCCGACCAGCGCTGCGCCCTGCAGCGTCTGCATCTGCAGGAACTGGCTGGAGAGCCCCTGCACGCTGGTGTTGAGCGTGGCGATGCCGCTGACGGTGTTGATCTGCGCGATCTGGCTCGTGAGCTGCGCGTTGTCCATCGGGCTCAGCGGGTCCTGGTTCTGCAGCTGCACGGTCAGCAGCTTGAGGAACTGCGCCTGCGTGCCGGCTGCGCTGGTGGGGGTGATGGCCGAGCTCGCCGCGGGGGCCGAGCTCGATGAGGTGGCGGCGACGGTCATGCGGTTTCCTTTGTGTCAGGACGTCTCAAGAAAGAAACTTTCTGGACTCCGTTCGGGCTGAGCTTGTCGAAGCCTTCGCGGTGCGTCACGGGTCCTTCGACAAGCTCAGGACGAACGGGATGGAAGCGCTTTTCGGCGAACGACAGGGGCTGGAGAGGGTCTGGGATGCTCATGAAACTCACGATTGGCCCATCTGCAGTGTCTTGAGCAACAGGCTCTTGGCCGTGTTCATGACTTCGATGTTGTTCTGGTACGAGCGCGAGGCCGAGATCATGTTGACCATCTCCTCGACCGGGTTCACGTTGCTGTAGGTCACGTAGCCCTCGGCATCGGCGCCCGGGTGTTTGGGGTCGTGCACGCGGCGGCCGACGGTTTGGTCTTCGCTGATGGTGCTGACCTTGACGCCCGCGGCCGTCGGGTCGTTGCCGTTGGCGCCCATCAGCTGGGTCTGAAACGTCACCTGGCGCGCCTTGTAGGCCTGGCCGTCGGGGCCGGCCACGGTGTCGGCGTTGGCGAGGTTGCTCGCGACGACGTTCAGGCGCTGGCTCTGCGCGCTCGCCGCCGAACCCGACACATTGAAGATGTTCATCATCGACATGAGAAGCTCCCTTATTGCCCGGTGATCGCGCTGAGCGTCGTCTTCACGTTGCCGTTGATGAAACGCAAGGTCGCCTCGTACTTCACCGTGTTGTCGGCAAAGCTGGCACGCTCGCGGTCCATGTCGACGGTGTTGCGGTCGAGGTTGGTCTGGCTCGGCGCGGCGTACATCAGTGTGCTGCCGCTGCCGCCGCCGGAGCCGCCGCTGTTGCCGGCGATGTGGCCGCGCGCGCTGGCGGTGAGGCGGGCGGCGGGCCGGCCCGCGCCGGTCGCGTCCTTCAGGGCCTGCGCGAAATTCATCTCGCGGGCCACGTAGCCCGGCGTGTCGGCGTTGGCGATGTTGCTGGCGATCAAGCGCTGGCGCTCCGAGCGCAAGCTCAGCGCCTGGGCCTGGAAGTCGAGCGAGTCGGTGAGTCGGTTCAGCATGGTGTGCCTCGTCGCGAAGGTGCGTTGTGGTCGGATTGTGGAGAGCACCCGTCAAAACATAAGCGCGAACAGCGACCAATTCACCGCCCAATTCGCGGCCATGCGCAAGGGCCGGTACTTCTACAGTTCGGTGATGAAATCGCTGCGTGCCCTCGCCTTTGCCTTCGTCTTCACGCTTCTGTGCGGC
>JANMWQ010000637.1:0-2924 GCA_031394085.1 Rhizobacter sp.
GTCGGCATTCCGCCCGGTGAGTTCCCGACGCCGCTGTTCGACGTGGTGGCGAACTGCATCACCATTCGCGGCTCCTTCGTCGGCAACCGGCGCGACATGGCCGAGGCGCTCGCGTTCGCAGCCGACGGCAAGGTCAAGGCCGACATCGAACTGCAGCCGCTGTCGGCGATCAACACCGTCTTTGAGCGCCTGATCCGCGGCGAGGTGCCTTCGCGCGTGGTGCTCGACTTCTCGACTCCCTGAGCCGCACGCGGCACCGCTGAACCTGCGCGGCGCCTGCCCGAGGCACCCGCTCCGCGCGCGAGCCTCAGGTGGGCGCGCGCGTGCCGACCATCAGGTCGTACTTGGCGAAGTGCTTGCGCGCCAGCGCGACCAGCTGATTTTCGGTCGGGTGGTCGACCACTTCGTAGCCGACGATGCGCGCTGCGGTCAGCGGGCGGTGCTTGTCGACGTAATGACGAAAGTCGGCCAGCCCGGTGTGACCGCCGGTCACGAGCACTTCGGCGATGCCGTCGAGCGCGTCGCAGACCTCACCGAAAAACTCGTGCTCCGATCGAACGCCGCTGTGGTGCTGCGGCGTGAAGTGCAGGTGCGCATGGACCTTGCGCTCCACGACCTGCTCGGAGCCGAACTGCAACACCTGTGCTGACTGGTGGTCGACGAAGGCAACCGCGTGGAAAAGGCTCATGGCAAAGTTCTCCGTTCATAAATGGATCGACGGCCGGCACGACGAACCGGCTGCACGTCACACATGGACCATAGGCGCGGGCTGGCACCGGGTCTGTGCGCCGCCGAACAGTGCCGTTTCGCGGTTCGTGCCCTGCACGACCACACGGCCCCGCCAGCGGCGCGGTGAACGTGACTGCGGCGTCGGCGCAGCGCGTGCAAGCGCGTGTGCTGCCGCAGGCGATCGTCGTCGTCGACGCGGAGCGTCACGCGCCGAGCAGCACGCCACCCATTCGTTCGCCACGCCCCGGCGAAGCACACACGCGCGATGATGCGTGCCATGACCCCACACGACGTGATCATCATCGGCGGCGGCCAAGCTGCACTGTCGGTAGGCTACTTCCTGCGCCGCACCAAACGCTCGTTCCTGATCCTCGACTCGGAGGACGGGCCCGGCGGCGCTTGGCGCCATGCGTGGGAGTCGCTGCGCCTGTTCTCGCCAGCGAACTGGAGTTCACTCGCCGGATGGTTGATGCCGGCCACGGCGCAAGGCTGCCCGACCCGGGGTGACGTCGTCGACTACCTGAGCCGATACGAGAAGCGCTACGAATTACCCGTCCGCCGGCCCGTGCTCGTCGATTCTGTCGAGCGTTCAAGCGACGGGCTCATCGTGCGGTCGGGTGACAACGCCTGGCAGGCCCAGGCGGTGGTGAGTGCCACCGGGAGTTGGCGCCATCCGCACATCCCCACGTACCCCGGCCGCGAGACCTTCACCGGCTTGCAACTGCATTCGGCCCACTACGTCAGCGCACTGCCTTTCGCGGGCCGGCGCGTCCTGATCGTGGGCGGCGGCAACTCGGGCGCGCAAATCCTGGCCGAGGTGTCGCAGGTCGCCGAGGCCGTGTGGGTGACCGAGAAGCCGCCGAACTTTCTGCCTGACGACGTGGACGGTCGCGTGCTGTTCGAGCGCGCGACCGAACGCTGGCGCGCCCAGCAAGAAGGCCGACCGGTCGAGCAACTTCCGGGCGGCTTCGGCGACATCGTGATGGTGCCGCCGGTGGTGGACGCTCGTGCACGGGGCATCCTCCACGCGCGCGAACCGTTCGCCCGATTCACGCCGAATGGCGTGCAGTGGGCAGACGGCGGCGGCGCATCGTTCGACGCGGTGATCTGGTGCACCGGGTTCAGACCCGCGCTGGCGCACCTTGCGCCCTTGGGCATCGTCGACGACACAGGCCGCGTCGATGTCGAGGGCACCCGCAGCAAGACCGAACCGCGCCTGTGGCTGGTGGGCTATGGCGACTGGACCGGCATGGCTTCGGCCACCCTCATCGGCGTCATGCGCACGGCGCGCAGCACCGCCCAGGAAATCGACGCCATGCTGGCGCCGCGATGACCTGAAAGGCCGGGCGCCGCGGCCTGGCAGCCCACAGCCATCCCTGTCGAAAAAAGGCGGTGCTTGATCATTCGCCACATTTCCATCAAAATGGAATCATGGAAGAAAAAGCCGCCATCGTTTCGCTCGCAGCGCTCGCGCAGCCGATGCGCCTGCGCGTGTTTCGCGCGCTGGTCGGCGCCGGCCCGCAAGGCATGACGCCCAGCGCGCTGTCCGCGATGCTGGACGTGCCGGCCTCGACGCTGTCCTTCCACCTGAAGGAACTGACCCACTCCGGCTTGGTGACGCAGCAGCGCGATAGCCGCAACCTAATCTATCGGCCGGCGATCGACCAGATGAACGACCTGCTCGCCTACCTGACCGCCCACTGCTGCCAAGGCGCGGCCTGCGAGATCACCGTGGCCCCTGGCTGCACCACCTGTTGAACCCACCCACTGCCCCATCGCCGGCAAGCCGTCTGCGGCAAAGGAACCCCAATGACTGACAAGGTCTACAACGTGCTGTTCGTCTGCACAGGCAACTCGGCGCGCTCCATCCTGGCCGAAGGCCTGCTGAACCACTTTGCGCGCGGACGCTTCATCGCGCACTCGGCCGGCAGTCACCCGAGCGGCACGGTCAATTCGTTCGCGCTGTCGACGCTGCAAACCTTGCGCATCCCCACCGATGGCTTTCGCAGCAAGCGCTGGGGTGAGTTCGCCGAAGCCGGCGCACCCGCGCTCGACTTCGTGTTCACCGTTTGCGACAACGCTGCCGGCGAGGTGTGCCCGGTCTGGCCCGGCCAGCCGATGACCGCCCACTGGGGCGTGCCCGATCCGGCGGCCTTCGAAGGCACCGACGACGAGAAGGCCCGCGTCTTCATGTC
>JANMWQ010000653.1:0-4179 GCA_031394085.1 Rhizobacter sp.
TTGCCGTCGGCGCGGCCGATCATGCGAAACGGCAGTTGCGGGCTCACGCCCTGGCGCATGCGCTCGCGCGCGAAGCCGCGCATCGTGCCGCGCAAAAAGCCGTTGGTGCCGGGCGCGACCGTGTCGATCAGCTGCTTGCCCGAGGCATCGAGCACGACGATGCTGCCGTCGGGCCGGTCTTCGAAGCGGAACTCGCGCACGGCCAGCGCCGGCGCGTCGGCGGCCTTGACGAGCCCGACGCCGGTGAAGCGCACTGCCGCCACAGCCAGCAACGATGCGACGACCAGGCTGCCCACCGCGATCAGCGGTGCGCGCGGGAAGCCGCTGCTCGAGGTGCTGCTTTCGCTCATGGCAGGGTGCTCTGGCAGTGATGTCAGGCGGCGAGCGGCTGCTGCGCCGCGCCGTTCGCCGTCGGACGCTCGGGCGTCTGCTTGGGCGCCTGCGCGGGCGCCTGCTCTGGCGCCTGCGCTGATGTTTTCACGGCGCGCAGCGGCGTGCGTGCCAGGCCGGCCGAATCGGCGAGCGCGGCGCCGAGAATCGACGCAACCTGGCGCGCATCGGGCAGGCCGCGCAGCATCGGCTGGGTGCGCTTGACATGCCAAGGCCGGGCGTGTGGCCACAGGTGCACGTAGGCGATCCGGTCGGTGTCGGCGAGCACCAGCGCGAGGTCGCCGCTGCTGTCGCTGGCGTTCTTCGAGTCCACGCGCAAGCTGGCGGATTCGATCTGCGAATGCGGCAGGTTGAACGTGATGCCGAGCACCACGCCGATGCGCATCACGACGCGCTTGTCGGTCACGGTGTAGACGCTGGTGCGTGCGATCAGCCAGGCGATCAGCGTGAGCACGGCGATCGCGAGCAGCGCGGCCGGCAGCAGCCACAGGGTGGCGATGCCGGCGTCGCCGAGGCTGCCGCCGCTGGAGAGCACGTTGACGCCGCGCCATGTCAGCAGCACGCCGAAGTAGATCGAAAGCTGCCGCGTGTGCATCGCTTGACGGGCCATCACGCGCCAGTCGGGCGAGCCTTGCCAGAGAATGCGTTCGCCGCGCGGCAGCTGTTCTGGCAAGCCGTGCTCGGCCTCGAATTCGTGCTCAGCGGCCTGGTTTTTCGGCAACCCGCGCGTCGAACCTGGAGCGCTCACAGCAGCGGCTCCTGGCGATCGGGCGTGGCGTACAAGGTGCCGCCGCCGTAGTAGGCCATGATCTTGTCCTCTTCGAGCAAGGTCACTGCGTCGGGGTGGCGGGTGGCGGGCACCTGCGCGAACTGGCTCGCGAGAATCGAACGCACCTTGACCTGGCGGTCGCCGATGCGCGAGAAATTCATCGGCAGCAGCACGCGGCGGCTGCCGCCTTGCATCGGGACCTCGACCTCGAGGTAGCGGAAGATCACCTCGGCGCGGTCGATCCACAACTCGCGCACGGTGCCGGCCACTGCGCCGTCGGCACCGATCACCGGCATGCCGCGCGGGTCGGGATCGCGGTGCGCGACCTCGAAGCCCGGCGCGGTGCGCAGCGGCACGATGCGCAGGTCGCCTTCGGCCGTGGTATCGGCGATGTCGGCGCGGTCGGCGTACGAACCCGGGCCGATGGCCGCGAGCATCGGGTCGCCGATGGGCTCCAGCGGCGCGCCGAGGTGATTCGTCGACGGCGAGCCGCCGAGCGGTTGGTTCGAGCCGGCAAAGTTCGGCGACATCACGACGCGGCCGTCACGCAGGTGGTATGCCTTCGGCTCCGGCACGCTCGGCCAGCCCTGTACCTCGATGCGGCCGCCGGAGCGATCCGATTCGAGCGGATAGCCTTCGCGCTTGCCCTCGCGATGCAGGTAGTAGACGAGGCCCGCGAAGAAGACCCAGAAAGCGTAGAGCGCGATCTGCGCGACGTCGATGTAGGAAGTGATGGCTCCGGTTCCCATGGAAGGTCTCCTGTTGGCGTGGCCTGTGCGAGGTGAGAGTTCAGCCCGGCAATTCGGCCAGGCCGAACTTGCCGATGGGCGGTGTGCGTTGCGGCGCCTGGCGCGCGGTTCGCACGAGCGGGCCGATCGCGATCAGGGTCGCGAACAGCAAATAGAGTTCGAGGTGGTAGACAAAGCTGTAACCGGTGCCCGGGCTGGTGAGTGCCGGGCCGAGCACGCCTTGGGTCGCGAGGCTCGAGACGATGTCGCGGATCGCACCGCCCGCCCCGATCGCGACACCCGCGCACGAGGCCTGCACGGCGCCCCAGGCGCCGAGCGCGAGGCCGTTCAGTCCGTCGTTCTCGAGGTTCATCGCGGCCGTCAGCGTGCCGACCGAGAACAGCCCGGCGCCGAAGCCGATGCAGGTGGCACCGAGCCGGAACAGCCCCGGCGACTCGAGGGGCTCGGCGAAGATCACGCACGAGAACGCGAACAGCCCGGCGAGCACGCCCCAGGCTGCGAGCCGGTGCGGCGAGACGCCGCGGCCGAGCGCGCGTGCGGCGAGCGCGAAGGCCGCGAGCGCACCGCAGGCCATCATCGCGGTCAGTGTCGTCGTCGCGCCTACGGTCAGCTTCAGGATCTCGCCGCCGTAGGGCTCCAAAATGATGTCTTGCATGTTGAACGCGGTCGTGCCGAGGCCGAGTGCGACCAAGAAGCGGATCGACTGGCCGCGGCGCGCGAAGCGTGCCCAGTTTTCGCTGAACGACGGCCGCGGCTCGGCGCGAGCACGATTCGCGGCGTTGTTGTCGGGATTTCGCGCTTCCTGCTTCCACAGTGCGATCAGGTTGACCACCATCGTCAGCAGCGCCGCGCCCTGCACGACCTGGATCAGCTTGATCTGGCTGAAGTTGCGCAGCGCCAGCGCGAAGACCAATCCGCTGACGACCATGCCGAGCAGCAACATCACGTACATCAGCGCGACCACGCGCGGGCGCGCCTCGGCCGGCGCGAGGTCGGTGGCGAGCGCGAGGCCGGCCGTCTGCGTGGTCTGCAGCCCGGCGCCGACGAGCAAGAACGCGAGGGCCGCGCCGGCGTGGCCGATCCAGACCGGGCCTTGGCTGTCGCCCGAGAGCAAGATCAGCGCGAACGGCATGATGGCCAGGCCACCGAACTGCAGCAGCGTGCCGATCCAGAGGTAGGGCACGCGCTTCCAGCCGAGCACCGACTTGTGGGTGTCGGAACGAAAGCCGATCAGCGCACGGAACGGCGCGAATACCAGCGGCAGCGCGACCATGGCCGACACCAGCCACGCCGACATGCCGAGCTCGACGATCATCACGCGGTTCAGCGTGCCCACCAGCAGCACCATCGCCATGCCCACCGTCACCTGGAACAGCGACAGGCGCAGCAGGCGGCCGAGCGGCAGTTCTTTTGTCGCCGCATCGGCGAACGGCAGGAAGCGCGTGCCGACCTTGGCCCATTGGCTGGCCAACGTCGAGTTCAGCTTCAGCACGGTGCGAGCGGGGTTCATTTTCTCAGCAGCTCCAAGGCCTGCGAGATGTAGAAGCCGCTCGAGATGCGCTCGGTGCGGCCACGCGACCAGCTTTGCATTTGCGCATCTGCGTCGATGCGGCGGTGCAGCCAGCGCTCGGGCACCGGCACCACGGCGGGCGAGCGGTCGCCGCGCGGAAAGAGCTTGCCGACTGCGCGAAACATTTCCAGCGCCGGGTTGCTCGGCACGTAGGTGAAAAGCAGGCCGACGCGGGTGCGCTGCGCCAGGCCGGCCAGCACGTTGACCGCATCGCCGGTTTCGTAGTGGATGACCGAGTCCATGCCGACCACGTAGTCGAACCTGCCGAGCTCGGCGGCGAGCATGTCGCCGGAGCGGAAGTCGATCGAGCCCCCGTTGCGGATCGGCGGCTGACGCTCGCGGGCGAGGTTCACCAGCGTCGGCGACAGGTCGATCGCCAGCACCTCGGCGCCGCGGTGCGCGGCTTCAACGGCGAGCGCGCCGGTGCCGCAACCGGCATCGAGCACGCGCAGGCCGCTCAAGTTCTCGGGCAGCCACGAGAGCAGCGTGGCGCGCATGCGGTCGCGGCCGGCGCGCACGGAGGTGCGCACGCGCCCGACGGGGGCGTCCGACGTGAGCCGCGCCCAGGCCTGCACGGCGGTGCGATCGAAATAGGTTTCGATCTGGCCGCGGCGCTCGGTGTAGGAGACGTGTGTCATCGCATCGCCTCCTCAGTCGAAACCCAGCAAGTCGAAGATGTCGCGGTCTTTCATCGGCACGCA
>JANMWQ010000673.1:0-2358 GCA_031394085.1 Rhizobacter sp.
CGCCAGTAAGCACTAACCGCAGCCCAGAAAAACAGCCCATGAAAGCCTCGCAGTTTTACATTTCCACCCTCAAAGAAGCGCCCGCCGACGCTGAAGTCGCGAGCCACAAACTGATGATGCGTGCGGGGTTCATCAAGCGGCTCGGCGCGGGCATCTACAGCTACATGCCGATGGGGCTGCGCGTGATCCGCAAGGTCGAGAACATCATTCGCGAAGAGATGAACCGCGCCGGCGCGATCGAACTGTTGATGCCGGTCGTGCAGCCGGCCGAGCTCTGGCAGGAGACCGGTCGTTTTCAGAAGTACGGCGCTGAGTTGCTGCGCGTCAAAGACCGTCACGACCGCGACTTCGTGATCCAGCCGACCAGCGAAGAAGTCATCACCGACATCGCGCGTCAGGAGCTGCGCAGCTACCGCATGCTGCCGCGAAATTTTTATCACATTCAGACGAAATTTCGCGACGAACGCCGGCCGCGCTTCGGCGTGATGCGTGGGCGCGAGTTCACGATGAAAGACGCGTACTCGTTCGATCGCGACATCGAATCGGCGAGCAAAAGCTACGACATCATGTTCGCCGCCTACACGCGCATCTTCGAGCGCATGGGCCTGACCTTTCGCGCCGTCGCGGCCGACAACGGCTCGATCGGCGGCGTGCGCTCGCACGAGTTCCAGGTCATCGCCGACACCGGCGAAGACGCAATCGTCTATTGCCCGACCTCCGACTACGCGGCCAACATCGAGATGGCCGAGGCCGTTGCGCTAGGCGTGCCGCGCGCGCCACCGGGCGCGGCACTGGTGAAGGCGGCGACACCGGGCAATGCGACCTGCGAAGACGTGGCCGCGCTGCTCGGCGTGCCGCTGCAGAAGACCGTGAAGTGCATTGTGCTGGCGACAGAGGCAAAGGTCGCGGCGCCGGATGCCGGCAACGTGACGCTGTGGCTGTTGCTGGTGCGCGGCGACCACTCGCTGAACGAGATCAAGGCGAGCAAGGTGCCCGGCCTGAACGATGGTTTTCGCTTCGCGACCCCGGCCGAGATCCACGCGCAGTTCGGCTGCAAGCCGGGCTATCTCGGGCCGATCGACCCGAACGGAGCAGAGCGGAAGCCGATCACGGTCATCGCCGATCGCACCGTGGCCGCGATGAGCGACTTCATCTGCGGCGCGAACGAGGTCGACTTCCACTTCACCGGCGTCAACTGGGGCCGTGACGTGCTCGAGCCCGATGTCGTCGCCGACATCCGCAACGTCGTCGCCGGCGACCCTTCGCCCGACGGCCAGGGCGCGCTCGCGATTCAGCGCGGCATCGAGGTCGGCCACGTGTTTCTGCTCGGCTCTTACTACAGCGAGAAGATGAACGCCAATTACCTCGACGAAGCCGGCAAGCCGCAGCTGATGCAGATGGGTTGCTACGGCATCGGCGTCACGCGCATCCTTGGCGCTGCGATCGAGCAGAACTTCGATGAGCGCGGCATCGTTGGGCCGACCGCGATCGCGCCGTTCGCGGTCGTGATCTGCCCGATCGGCTACGACCGTTCGGCCGACGTCAAAGCTGCCGCCGACCAACTCCACGATGACCTGGAACAGGCCGGCGTCGACGTCATGCTCGACGACCGCGGCGAGCGCCCCGGCGCGATGTTCGCCGACTGGGAGCTCGTGGGCGTGCCGCACCGCGTGGTGCTCTCCGATCGCGGGCTCAAAGAAGGCAAGGCCGAATACCAGGGCCGGCGCGACGCGCAGGCGAGCCCGATCGCCATCGCCGAGCTGCTGCCTTCGTTGAAGGCCAAGCTCGCCGCATGAACGACCCCCTCTCCCGACAAGGGAGAGCGCGGCGTAGCCTGACCGCTGCGGCGATGCTGAGCCCGCTGGCAGCGTTGAATGCGGTCGTGCCGACGCGCGCGTTCGCCGGCACGCAGGTCGAAGAGCCGCTCGCGAACGCGGTGCGCTCGGCGCTCGCGGCTGCCGTCGGCGACGCAGCGCCACCGAAGCCGCAGTTCGACACGATGGACGCCCGCTTGGCCTACCTGCGCTGGCTCGGCGAGATGAGCAACCGGCTCAAGAAGCGCGAAGCCGAGCACATGCGGCGCGTCGACTTTCTCGAGACCGCCTGGTACGAGAGCACGCGCGCCGGGCTGGAGCCGGCGTTGTTGCTCGGGTTGATTCAGGTGGAAAGTGGATTCCGCCGCTACGCCATCAGTAGCGCCGGCGCGCGTGGCTACACGCAGGTGATGCCGTTCTGGGCGCGGCTGATCGGCGATGGCGACCCGGCGCGGCTGTTCCACATGCAGACCAACCTGCGCTTCGGTTGCGTGATCCTGCGCCACTACCTCGACCGCGAGCGCGGCGATCTGTACATGGCGCT
>JANMWQ010000678.1:0-2844 GCA_031394085.1 Rhizobacter sp.
CTCGCGCCTGCGCGTGGCGACCAAGTTCACGCGGATCGCGCGCGATCACTTCGCGAACAAGGGCGTGCACGTCGACATCATCAAGCTCTACGGCTCGATGGAGCTGGCGCCGCTGACCGGGCTCGCCGATGCGATCGTCGACCTGGTTTCGACCGGCAGCACGCTGCGTGCGAACCACTTGGTCGAGGTCGAGCAAATCATGAACATTTCGGCGCGGCTGATCGTGAACCAGGCGGCATTGAAGCTCAAGCGCGAGTCCATTCGCGGCATCATCGATGCGTTCGACAAGGCTGTGGGGCCGTTGCCATGAACGCCGTCAACATTCGTTTGCTCGACACGAGCGCGGTCGACTTCGAGGCCGCCTTCCAGCGCGTGCTGCACTGGTCGGCCGAGACCGACGACGCGATCGAAGAGCGCGTCGCTTCGATCCTCGCTGACGTGCGAACACGCGGCGATGCGGCGGTGCTCGAATACACCGCCCGCTTCGACGGCGTCAGCGCAACCAGCGTGGCCGCGCTCGAAATCCCGCGCGCCGAATTGCTCGCGGCGCTGAACGCGATTCCCACCGCGCAACGCGACGCGCTCGAAGCCGCCGCCGACCGCGTGCGCAGCTACCACGCGCGCCAGCTCGACGCGGCGGGTCGCTCGTGGAGCTACCGCGACGAAGACGGCACGCTGCTCGGCCAGAAGGTCACGCCGCTCGACCGCGTCGGCATCTACGTGCCGGGCGGCAAGGCGACGTATCCGTCGAGCGTGCTGATGAACGCGTTACCGGCGAAGGTCGCGGGTGTCGGTGAGATCGTCATGACCGTGCCGACGCCCAGGGGCGAGCGCAACGCGATGGTGCTGGCTGCGGCGGCGATCGCCGGCGTCGACCGCGCGTTCACGATCGGCGGTGCACAGGCGGTGGGCGCGCTCGCCTACGGCACCGCGACGATTCAGGCCGTGCACAAGATCACCGGCCCGGGCAATGCTTATGTGGCCAGCGCCAAGCGCCGCGTGTTCGGCACGGTCGGCATCGACATGATCGCCGGCCCGAGCGAGATCCTCGTGCTCGCCGACGGCACGACGCCGCCCGACTGGGTTGCGATGGACCTGTTCAGCCAGGCCGAGCACGACGAGATGGCGCAGAGCATCCTGCTGTGCCCCAACGCGGCTTACATCGCTGCAGTCAAAGACGCGATCGACCGGCTGCTTGCCACGATGCCGCGCCATGCGGTGATCCGCGCCTCGCTCGAAGGCCGCGGCGCGCTGATCAAGACGCGCAGCATGGAAGAGGCTTGCGAGATCAGCAACCGCATCGCACCGGAGCACCTCGAAGTCAGCTCGCGCGACCCGCACCGCTGGGAGCCGCTGCTGCGCCATGCCGGCGCGATCTTCCTCGGCGCGTTCACGAGCGAGAGCCTGGGCGACTACTGCGCCGGCCCGAACCACGTGCTGCCGACCTCGGGCACCGCGCGCTTCTCGTCGCCGCTGGGCGTGTACGACTTCCAGAAGCGCAGCAGCCTGATCGAGGTGAGCGAGGCCGGCGCGCAAAAGCTCGGGCCGATCGCGGCCGAGCTGGCCTGCGGTGAAGGGCTGCAGGCGCATGCGCGTGCGGCCGAGATGCGGTTGGCCGGGTACGACAAGGAGCGCAATTGATGGGCACGCTTGCACAGCGACTGCAACGCACGATCCGCCAGGACATCCGGTCGATGCACGCCTACGCGATCCAGGACAGCACTGGCCTCGTCAAGCTCGACGCGATGGAGAACCCGTTCCGCCTGCCCGAAGCGCTGCAGCAAGAGCTCGGCGAGCGCCTCGGCCGCGTCGCGATCAACCGCTACCCGGTGGGCTGCGTCGCCGATGTGATCGCGGCGCTGTCGAGCTACGTCAAGCTGCCGGCGGGCTGCAAGCTGATGCTCGGCAACGGCTCGGACGAGCTGATCTCGCTGCTGGCGCTGGCCTGCGATGTGCCACCGAGCGAAGCGAGTCATCGTGGACCTGCATCGGTCCTGGCGCCGCTGCCCGGCTTCGTGATGTACGAGATGTCGGCCAAGCTGCAGGGGCTGAAGTTCATCGGCGTGCCGACCACCGCCGACTTCGAGCTCGACGAAGTCGCGATGCTGGCCGCGATCGAAACGCATCGCCCCGCGCTCACCTACATCGCCTACCCGAACAACCCGACCGCGAACCTGTTCGACGAAGGCGTGGTCGAGCGCATCGTCGAGGCGGTCGGCAAGCAGCACGGCTTGGTGGTGATCGACGAGGCCTACCAGCCGTTCTCGTCTCGCACCTGGATGAACCGTGTCGCCCAGCACGAGCATGTGCTCGTGATGCGCACGCTCAGCAAGTTCGGCCTCGCCGGTGTGCGGCTGGGCTACATGGTCGGCGCGGCGGCGCTGATCGGCGAGATCGACAAGGTGCGCCCGCCCTACAACATCAGCGCGCTGAACGCCGAGGCGACGCTGTTTGCGCTCGAGCACGCCGAGGTGTTTGCCGGGCAGGCGGACGTACTGCGCGCCGAGCGCGCGAAGCTGCTGCGCGTGCTGGCCGATATGCCGGGCGCGCAGCCGTTCCCGAGCGAAGCCAACATGATCCTGGTGCGCGTGCCCGACGCGAAGAAAGCCTTCGAGGGCATGCGCGCGCGTGGCGTGCTCGTGAAGAACATCGAGGGCCTGCACCCGCTGCTCACCAACTGCCTGCGGCTGACGGTCGGCACGCCCGAGGAAAATCTGTTGATGATCGACGCGCTGAAAGCGAGCCTGTGATGACGGTTCTTGAAACGAATTTGCAACGTCGGGCGGAGGTCGTCCGCAACACCAACGAGACGCAGATCCGCGTCGCGCTGAACCTCGACGGCAC
>JANMWQ010000714.1:0-3167 GCA_031394085.1 Rhizobacter sp.
CTGGCGCTCCCATTGCGTTTCCGCCGCGTCGTAGGCGGCGCGCTTTTCGGGGTCGCGCAGCACCTCACTGGCTTCGCCGATTTCTTTGAAACGGGCCTCGGCGTCACCCTCTTTGCTCACGTCGGGGTGGTACTTGCGCGCCAGCTTGCGGTAGGCGCTCTTGATGTCGTCGGCCGACGCGCCGCGCGCGACGCCGAGGGTCTTGTAGTAGTCCTTGAACTCCATCGCCGGGTTCCCGATTCAGTGGTCGTGCGCGGGCTGCAGCCGAGCCGTGGCCGGCGCGCCTTCGCACAGGGTCATGAACGGCTCACGCACCACTTGCAGCGTCACGTGGCCTATTCTGAAGCGCTCGCGCAGCTGGTTCGTCGCGGTCTCGAAAAACGGATCGTCGGGGTGGCCGGCGGGCATCACCAGGTGCGCGGTCAGCGCCACGTCGGTCGTGCCGGTCGCCCACACGTGCAGGTCGTGCACCCGCGCCACGCCGGGCAGCGCTTCGAGCACGCCGCGCACCGCGGTCAGGTCGATGTGCTCGGGCACGCCGTCGAACATCAGCCGCAGCGATTGCCGGAACAGGCCCCAGGTGCCGATCACGATCACCGCCGCGATCACCAGGCTGGCGGCCGGGTCGAGCCAGCCCCAGCCGGTGTAGAGCGCGAGCGCCCCGACCACGACCACGCCGGCCGAGACCAGCGCGTCGCTCGCCATGTGCAGGTAGGCGCCGCGGATGTTGAGGTCACCGCCTTTGCCGGCGCCGCGCATGAAGAGCAGCGCCGTGCCGAGGTTGACGACGATGCCGATCGCGGCGACGGTCATCACCGTGACGCCCTGCATCGGCTCGGGCGCACCCAGCCGCAGAACGGCCTCCCACGCGAGCGAGCCCATCGCGACCAGCAACAGCACGGCGTTGACGAAGGCCGCGAAGATCGACGCGCGCTTCCAGCCGTAGGTGTAGCGCGCATCGGGGCGCAGCTTGCCGGCCAGCGCGCCGCCCCAGGCCATCACCAGCCCGGCGACATCGCCGAGGTTGTGGCCGGCATCGGCGAGCAGCGCGAGCGAGTTGACTTTCCAGCCGTAGAAGGCCTCGATCGCGACGAACAGGATGTTGACCGTGATGCCGATCGCGAACGCTCGGTCGAAGCTGGCCGGCGCGTGGTGGTGTGCGTGGCCGGCGTGGCCGTGCTGATCGTCGTGGTCGTGGTGCGCGTGCGGGTCTGGCATGGCGCCAGTGTGGCATCACCGCGCGGTACCTGCGGGTGCAGCGCCCAATGCCGCCGCGAAAGCACCCGGCGCGCCGCGCCGCGCCGGGTACGCTCGCCGCATGAACAGATCCGCACTCGACACTTTCACGCGCCGCCACCGGCTATCGCCGCCCACGATCGCCGTGGCGCTGCGGCTCACCGGCCTGACCCCCGATGCGCCCGCCTGGCGCGCCTTCGCCGCCCGCTTGCTGCACGCCGCCGGCCTCGGCGCGGTCGGCGCCGGCCTGCTGTTCTTCGTCGCCGCGAACTGGCAGGACTACGGCGTGCTCGGCCGCTTCGCGCTGCTGCAGACCGCCTTGTTCGCGTGCATCGGCGTCGCGCTGTGGCGGGCGCCGCCGTCGCTGCCGGGGCAAGGCGCGCTGGTCCTCGCGACCTTGCTGACCGGCGGCCTGCTCGCGCTCTTCGGCCAGTCGTACCAGACCGGCGCCGACGTGCACGAGCTCTTCCTTACTTGGGCGGTGCTCGCGCTGCCGTTCGCGCTCGCCGGCTTGTCGGGCGCGTTGTGGGCGCTGTGGTGGACGGTGCTCAACGTCGGGCTCGCGCTGCTGTGCGGTTGGCTCGGTCTGGATCACCTGTTCTGGCGCGTGATCAGTGGCTGGGGCCTCGACCGCTCGACGACGCTGATGCTGCCGTGCCTCGTGAACCTGCTCGGTGCCGGCGCGTTCTTGTGGCTGCGCGGCACGCGCTTCGCGGCAGCCGCGCCGCCGTGGCTGGTGCGCTACCTCGCGAGCCTGGGCTTCATGTTCGGCACGCTGGCCGTGATCGTGGTCGTGACCCATTCGTTCCGCACCGCCGATGTCTCCGATCCGTCGGGTCCGCGTGCGGCGGTCGGCTTGCTGTTCGCGGCGCTGAGTGCCGGCATCGCGTTCGCGGTGTGGCGTGCCAAGCGCGACGTGTTCCCGATGGCGTTGATCGCCGCGAGCTGGATCGCGATCTCGACCACCTGGCTCGCGAAGACAATGCGCTTCGACGACCTCGGCTCGTTCTTCATGATCGCAGTCTGGCTGATCGCCGTGTCGACCGCGGCCGGCCTGTTGCTGATGCACTGGGTGCGGGCCTGGCGCGCCGCGCCCGCCGATGCCGTCGAAGGAGCCACCGCATGATCACGACCGAGAACGCGCTGCTGCAGGAACTCCGATCGCGCGGCATGGTCACCGATGACGCACGCACGAACGCGCCGCAAGCCCGCACCGCAACCGACCGACCCTGGTACATCGGCCTGCTGCTCGGCGTGAGCGGCTGGATCGCGGGGCTGTTCCTGCTCGGGTTCGTCGCGCTGCTGTTCCAACCGAACAGACCGCCCGAAGCGGCCATCGCAGGCGCGGTGCTGCTTGCCGCCGCGTGGGGCCTGTTCAAGGCCGATCGCGACGGCGCTGGCTCTTCGCAAGGATTCGTCGCGCAATTCGCGCTCGCGCTCTCGATCGCCGGCCAGTGCCTGCTGCTGTTCGCGATGAACGAGCACGCACGCGATCTCGGCCCGATCGCGGCGAGCGCGCTGGGGCTGCAGTTGGTGCTCGCGCTCGTGATGCCGAACCCGCTGCACCGCACACTCTCGACCTTCTTTGCGACGATCGCCTGGGCGCTGACGGTGCGCTTCTCGCTCTTCGGTGAGCCGGAGTTCTGGCGCGGCGACCGCGCGGTGGCGGCCTCGCTCGCGCAGTCGCTCGGCGGCTGGCTGCTGGCGTGGCTGCCGGTCGGCGCCGGCCTGGCGCTGCTGCTGCGCAACGAACCCGGCTGGATGGCGCGCGGCTGGCAACCCGTTGCGCGGCCGGTGCTCACCGGACTGATCGTCGGCCTCGGGTTCGCGACCGTCGTGTCGCAGCCGTTCGACTCGTTCGGCTGGTTCGGCGCCGGCCCGGTGCAACAGAACTGGCTCGCACTGTGGCCGATGCTCTCGGCGCTCGCCGC
>JANMWQ010000724.1:0-3727 GCA_031394085.1 Rhizobacter sp.
CACGTGACCTACATCGACCCGGTGGGCTCGCAGTTGGGCCACAAGGAGTCGCTGAAGGACACGGCCCGCGTGCTCGGGCGCATGTACGACGGCATCGAATACCGCGGCTTTCACCAGACGGTCGTCGAAGACCTCGCCCGGTTTTCACATGTGCCGGTCTGGAACGGCCTGACCGACGAAGCGCACCCCACGCAGGTGCTCGCCGACCTGATGACGATGCAGGAGTTCGGCGAGAAGCCGCTGCACGAGATGTCGTTCTGCTACCTCGGCGATGCGCGCTTCAACATGGGTTGCTCCCTGCTGATCGGCGGTACGCAGATGGGGATGGACGTGCGCATCGCCGCACCCGCCGACTTGCAACCGCCTGCGGAACTGGTGAGCCAGATGCGCGAGCTGGCGAAGACCACCGGCGCGCGCATCACGATCGAGACCGACCCGCTCAAAGCGGTGGCCGGTGCCGACTTCATCTACACCGACGTATGGGTGTCGATGGGTGAAGCGCAGGAGGTCTGGAAGCAGCGCATCGATCAGCTCCTGCCCTACCAGGTGAATACCGCCCTGATGAAGGCGACCGGCAAGCCACGCACCCGCTTCATGCACTGCTTGCCGGCATTCCACAACCTCGACACCGAGGTGGCGCGCGAGGTGCACGAGCGTTACGGCTTGAGCGAGCTGGAGGTGACCGATGCGGTGTTCGAGTCCGACGCGTCGATCGTCTTCACGCAGGCCGAGAACCGCATGCACACGATCAAGGCGGTGCTGGTGGCGACGCTCGCATGATCGCCCCCGCATGAGTACCCAGCCATGAGATTGGTCGTCGCGATCGGCGGCAATGCCTTGCTGCGGCGCGGGCAGGCGCTGAGCGCCGCGAACCAGCTCGACAACATCCGCCGTGCCACCGTGCAACTCGCGCGCGTGGCGAGCGGCAACGAGCTGGTCGTGACGCACGGCAATGGTCCGCAAGTCGGCTTGCTGGCATTGCAGGCCGCCGCCTACCCGGAGGTCGAAAGCTACCCGCTCGACGTGCTCGGCGCAGAAACCGACGGCATGATCGGCTACCTGATCGAGCAGGAACTGTCGAACGCGCTGGCCGGTTCGCGCACCGTGGCGACGCTGCTCACCCGGGTGGAAGTCGACCGCGACGATCCTGCGTTCAAGCGCCCCACCAAGCCGATCGGTCCGGTCTACACCGAGAGCGAGGCACGGCGAATCGCCGCGGCCAGGCAGTGGGAGATCGCCGCCGACGGCACGGGCTTCCGGCGTGTGGTGGCCTCGCCTCGGCCGCTGCGCGTGCTCGGCCTCGACCCGATCCGCTGGCTGCTCCAGCAGGGCGCTGTGGTCATCGCAGCCGGCGGCGGCGGCATCCCGGTGGCCACCGCGGCAGACGGCCGCAGCCTGGTCGGGGTCGACGCGGTGATCGACAAGGACTTGTGCAGCGGGCTGCTGGCGCGCGGGCTCGAGGCCGAGTGCCTCGTGATCGTGACCGATGTGACCTCGGTGTTTCTCGACTGGGGCACGCCCCGGCAGCGCGCGGTGGGGAAAGTGACGCCGCAGGCGCTGGCAAAGCAGGCGTTCGCTGCGGGGTCGATGGGGCCGAAGGTCGAAGCGGCCTGCGCGTTCGTGCTCGCGACCGGCAAGCGAGCGGTGATCGGCTCGCTCGACCAGATCGAAGCCCTGCTCGACGGCACGGCCGGAACACAGGTCTGCCGCGATGGCGCCGATGCGGTGTGACCGACCGGTCCGGGCGATTGCGTTCGGCAGCGCACAGACGGACAGCGCCCCTGCGCCGCACGCTGCGGCCATGCGACCCAACATGCCGACCAGCGACACCTCGGTGATCACCACCACTACCACCGCCACCACCACCGCCATCGAACCCACCGCACGCGGTGAGTTGCCTTCGAGGGCGCGCTACCGGGGCGCCTTTCCGAAGGGCTCGGGCTTGTGCGCCGTTGCGCTGGCCTGTGTCGTCGGACACTCGCCTGCACGGGCCCAGACGATGGATGAGATGCGCGACGAGTTGAAGCGGTTGCGCGCCGAGGTCAACGAGTTGAGGCGTGCCAAGGCGACCGAGGCCACAGCGAACGACACCAAGCCCGCAGACAGCGCAGCGTGGGGCGACCGGATCAAATCACTCGAAGCCAAATCGAAAGACGCGGTCGTGCTGGACGACGCTGGCTCGGGTCTGCGTCTGCCGGGCTCCGGCACCTCGCTGCGCATCTACGGACTGGCCGAAGCGCATGCCCTCCACGACTTCAAGCAGTCCGGATCGCCCGACCTGTTCACCGACCTGACATTCCAGCCGCTCGACAACGCGGGCGGCCAAAAGGGCAAGACCAAGTTCACGGCCGAAACCTCGCGCTTTGGTTTCGAGACCTCGACGCCGATCGGTTCGGGCACGCTCAAGACCAAGGTCGAGGCCGACTTCTATGCTTACGATGCCGACAACCGCAATCGCGTGCGGCTGCGCCAGGCCTACGGCGAATACGGCGGCTGGCTCATCGGCCAAACCTGGTCCACGTTCATGGACCTCGACAACTTGCCCGAGACGGTCGACTTCAACGGCCCGATCGGCGCGCCGTTCTCGCGCCGTGCGATGGTTCGCTACGCGGTCGGCGACGCCAAGGCGGGCTACAAGTTCACCTTTGCCGCCGAAGACCCGGAGGATCAGTTCGGCGGTGGCAGTGCGAACGAGCGCCTGCCGCAACTGGTGGCGCGCGTCGACAAGAGTTTCGATTGGGGTGCCGTCAACGCGCGGGTTCTGGTGCACGAGAAGCGCTCCTTCTCGCAGGTCAAGCGCGGCTTCGGGGTCGGCGTGGGCGGGAGCTACAAGCTGAGCGACAAGGACGTGGTCATGGGGCAGTACACGCGCGTCGACGGCGACATCGATCAGCTCTACGGGTCGAACGGCTACGCCATCGATGCCGACACCGGCAACATCACGTTCGACAAGAACCAGGGCGTGGTGCTCGGGTACGCGCGCACCTTCACGAGCCAGTTGCGCGGCAGCGTGGTGCTCGGATTCAATCGCGGCCGGACGGCGCAGGCCGCCGACAACAAGACCTTGTCGGAATTGTTCGTGAACCTGATCTATTCGCCGATCAAGAATGTGGAGTTCGGCGGTGAATTCATCTTCGGCAAGCGCAAGACATTCGACAGCGAGTCCGGCTCGATGTCCAGGTTCGACTTGATGGGGCGCTACAGCTTTTGAATCGGGCTGGCTCGGCCTTCCTCACTCGTGGCGCAGCGCGTCGATCGGGTCCATGCGAGCTGCGCTGCGCGCCGGGCGCTCTCAGGCATACAGGTGGCCGCGCGTCAGCGGCAGGGGCGCGGTACCCGCGGCGCCGGCAGCACGTTTGGATGCCAACAACTGGTACACCCCGATGTCGCCGGATTCGAACTCGAGCGCGCAGGCGGCCATGTAGAGGCGCCAAACGCGCCAGGTCGATTCGTTGACGTACTGCAAGGCCTGCGCGTGGTGCTGTTCGAGCCGCGCGACCCAGTGCCGAAGCGTCAGCGCGTAGTGAGGTCGGAGCGCCTCGACATCCGCGATCTCGAAGCCGGCGCGCTCCATCCCGCGCTGGATATGGCTCACCGTGTCGAGCTCGCCGTCCGGAAAGATGTAGCGGTTGATGAACTCGGTGGACAAGTTCTTCTTGTCCCAGCCTTCCATGTAGTGCGTGATGCCGTGGTTGAGAAACAGGCCCGCCGGCTTGAGCAGACGCTG
>JANMWQ010000744.1:0-4146 GCA_031394085.1 Rhizobacter sp.
GCCGCGGTGCCCGGCCCCGACCAGTTCTCGGTCTGGGACTACCCGCGTCCGCCGTGCCTCGTGCCCGAGACGCGCGAGGTCGTGATCTTCTGGGGCGACGTGGAAGTGGCGCGCACGCGACGCGCGATCCGCGTGCTCGAGACCTCGCATCCGCCGAGCTTCTACCTGCCGTTCGACGACATCGCGCAGGGTCTTCTGCAGCCCGCGGCCGGCACGTCGTTTTGCGAATGGAAGGGGCCGGCATGCTACTGGACCCTGGTCGACGGCAAGCGACGTCTCGCGCGCGTCGCATGGAGCTACGCGCAACCGCTGGTCGGTGCCGAGGCGCTCGCGAACTGCGTTGCGTTTTACCCGCAGGGGTTGAGCTGCAGCGTCGACGGCGCGATCGTCGCGCCACAGCCCGGCGGTTTCTACGGTGGCTGGATCACGCCCGAGCTGACCGGTCCGTTCAAGGGCGAGGCGGGCAGCGAGGGCTGGTGATGCAGGCGCGGCGACGGGGTCAGGCGCGGGGCAGGCGGTACAGACCGCAAATCTTGTTGCCGTCGGGGTCGCGCAGGTAGGCGAGATAGAGCTTGACCGTCGCGCCCTCGCGCACGCCGGGCGGGTCTTCGCAGCTGGTGCCGCCGTGGGCGAGCCCGGCGGCGTGCCAGGCATCGGCCTGATCGGCCGACTGGCAGGCGAAACCGATGGTGGCGCCATTGCCCCATGAGGCGGGCTGCCCGTCGATCGGTAGGCTCACCGAAAAAACGCCGGTCGGCGTGCGCCAGAACACACGGTTGCGGTCGACCGCGCCGGCCGGCACGCCGAGCGTGCCGAGCACCGCGTCGTAGAACGCCTTGGCTTTATCGAGGTCGTTGGTGCCGATCATGATGTGCGAGAACATGTTGCGTGGGTCTCCGGGAGCGCGCGTGAAGCGTCGGGTTGAGGGACCCTGAATTCTGCAACCTCACACGCGAATGGTCTGCACCAGCCAATCGGCGCCGAAGTGCCACAAAGCCCAGGCCAGCGCCGCCGGCCACAGCACCCCCAGCAATGCCGAGCCCGCGCCCAAGAGCAGGGCCACGCCGTCTTCTCTGAGCAGTCCCAGGCCGATGCAAATCAGCGCCAGAGACGGAAAGAAGTTGCCGAACGGAATCGGCAAGGCGATCAATACCCCCATCAACCCGGCAAGGGCTGCCGTGGTGCGGCCGCCCGAACCGAACACCAGGCATTGAAGCCGTGGCCTGGAAGCGCGTGCCGCCACCGCGTGAAACCGAGCCAGCAATCGGAGCACGCGTTGCCCCATTTCACGCGACACGTCGGCGCGTGCCATCCGGATCGGCAGCGCGACACCGGGATCGCCTCGCCACATCACGACCGACAAGGCGACGATCCCGAGCCCGACCACGGTCCCCACGCCCGGTACGGGCAAGATGCACAGCGCGCCCAGCAGCACGAGCAGGGTCTCGTGCGTGCTCGGGCCGTGCGCATCGGCCAAACCCTGCAGCGTGACGCGTTTGCCACCCAAGCCGGCCGCAGCGTCGCGCAGGCGCTGCGGCATCGGCGGCATCAGGGGGCGCTCGCCGCGACCGCCTGGTCGCGGGTCTTCCACAGCGATACCAGCACCCCGCCGGCGATCAGCCCGAAGGTCACCGTCAATGAGAAGGCCGGCGGCAACTTGCCGATGAAGCCGACGAGAAAGATCTTCGTGCCGATGAACACCAGCACCAGGGCGAGTGCGTACTTGAGGTACTTGAAGCGGTGGATCATCGCGGCGAGCGCGAAGTACAGCGCGCGCAAACCCAGAATCGCGAAGATGTTGCTCGTGTAGACGAGGAACGGGTCGGTGGTGATCGCGAAGATCGCCGGCACCGAATCGACCGCGAACACCAGGTCGACGAATTCGATCATCACCAGTGCCAGTAACAGCGGCGTCGCCCAGCGCACCATCTTGCCGCTGACCGGGTCGGCCTGGTGCACCCAGAACGCATTGCCGTGCAGGCCGTCGGTCACGCGCATGTGTTTCCTGAGGAACTTCAACATCGGGTTGCCGGCGATGTCGGGCACATGGTCGACCAGCACCCACATCTTGATTCCCGTGAACACCAGGAAGGCACCGAACAGGTAGAGGACCCAACCGAACCGGTCCACGAGCGTCGCGCCCAGCCCGATCATGATGGCGCGCAGCACGATCACACCCAGGATGCCCCAGAACAGCACGCGGTGCTGGTACTGCCGCGGGATGGCGAAGAACCCGAAGATGAGTGCGATCACGAACACATTGTCCAGCGACAACGACTTCTCGATCAAGAAGCCCGTGTAGTACGCCATCCCGCTTTGCGCCCCCAGGTACCACCAGACCCAGGCACCGAACGACAGCGCGATGCTGATGTAGCCGGCAGACAGCAACAGGCTTTCCTTCACGCCGATCTCGTGATCGTCTTTGTGCAGCACGCCGAGGTCGAACGCGAGCAACGCCATGACGATGCCGGCAAACAGCAGCCAGATCCACGCGGCCTTGCCGAGGATTTCGGCAGTGAAGAATGACGCGAGGAGTTCCATCGTCGATTTTCAGTGCGAGTCGGCGGGCCGGGATGCGCGCAGCATTTCGTGGTGCAGCCCCCACTGCTCCACTGCGCTGACGAGCACGATCGATTCGCCGTCGGCGACATGCTCATCGGCTTCGGCGACGGCCACGCACAGCCGCAGCACGGTGGCACGCAGGGCCGGGTCTTCGACCTCGGCCATCAGCTGGTTCAGGGTTCTGAGGTCGACCTGGCAGGCGTCTGCCCAATGCGAGCCGCGCGATTGTCGCAACGGATGGCGCGCCGTGACGGCGCCCGCTGCGGATGACCGTCCGTCGGCATCACATGATGTGAAGAAAACTTGCATCGAAAACCTCCGTCGGTTGAAGAACAGGCGGACGGTAGGTTGGATCGAAGTGCTTGAAAAGCAGAGAAAGACGAGCCGACAGTTCCGAAAAAACTGATCGTGAGCCTGAGCTTCGACGGCGGACTCGCGCTCGCCGCGTGCCTGGCCCGGCCGCGATGTTGCGAACCGTCAGTGCGTCAGTTCGAGGTAGCTGATCTCGTTGTTCGCGACCGGCCAGGTGCGGCCGACGAGGCGCTCGCCGTTGAACACGCCGACGACTGTGCGGCTCGCGCCGTCGGCGAGCTTGAGCTTTGCCGATGCGACACCGGCCACCCCTTGCGGCACGCCCGGCGGGCCCTTGCCGTCGAGGCTGATCGCGTCGCGCGGCAGGCCGTAGTAGCCGCGTGGCCGGGTCATCACGACGACCGCAGCGGCGTCCTTGTCGGCCTCGAGCAGCTTCTCGACGCGCAGGTTCACGATGTTCGAGGAGCGCGCGAACGGCGAGCGGTAGATGTGCGTCGTCGCGTAGCCGGGTGCCGCGAGCACGAACTCGTGACGCGCCTGCGGGTCGGCCTTGAACGGGCCCCACGCGCCGTCGGCGCCGACGGCCTGGCGGTGCAGCGCCGCGCCGATGCGTTCGCCGGTGGTCGGGTCGGTCGCGTAGACCTCGACGGTCGCACCGGCCAGCGGCAGGTTGGTCGGCACCACGCCCGTGGCGGCGTAGGCGAAATAGCCACTGACCTTGCCGTCGAGCACCACGCTCGCTTCGGCGCTCACCGTGAGCGAGACCGGCGGCTTGCCCGTGATGAAGCGGAACATCGCCTCGAACGCCTTCGCGCTGTAGGCGGTTTCGCGGTGGTCGATGCCGGCGATCACGACGTTCTCGGCGCCCTTGAGCGCCGGGCCTTCGAAGGTGACGTTCGTCGGCACGCCCTTGGTGCCGATCCACACGCCGTCGGGCTGGGCGAACTTGTCGTTGTTGTCGGAGCGGATCGTCAGCCACTTCACACCGGGCGTGACCTCGTCGCCGTTCGGCCCTTTAGGTGCGTTCAGCCCCATCAGGAACGGGCCGGCGCCGTTGAACTCGGCGTTCAGCGGGCGCTTCGGGTCGGCGTAGACACCGTGGTTCGGCGTGCCGCACAGAACCGCGTGCGACACCTTGGCCGTGCCGCCGCCGTTCTGCAGGTAGTTGCGTACCGCGTTGCCGCCGCGCGAGTTCGCGATCAGCACGACCTGGCGTGCGCCGGTCGCCAGCAAGACCTTGTCGACTTCGGCCGAGAGGTAGGCCATGTTGTC
>JANMWQ010000754.1:0-22181 GCA_031394085.1 Rhizobacter sp.
GCTTGCGGTGTCATCGCATGAAACGGCAAGCGGTCGGCGCGGGCGATGTTCGCGAGCAAGGCGGCCATGCGGCGCGTCAGGGCCGGCGCCGCCATCAAAAGATCGAGTCGCGATCGACGCCTTGCCTGGCCATGCGCCGCCGCAGCTTCAGCAACGCCTCTTGCTGGATCTGGCGGATGCGCTCCCGCGTCAGCCCGAGCCGCTCGGCCAGCACTTCGAGCGTCTCGGGTTCGCGGTCGGCCAGGCCGTAGCGGCCGGCGAGCACTTCGCGTTCACGCTCGTTGAGCTCGTCAAGGCCGTTGTGCAGCAGCAGCTCGACCTCGTTGCTCAAGGTCAGGCTGATCGGGTCGGTGGCGCCGTCGTCGGCCACGCCGTCGAGCACCGAATCGCCTCCGCCCTCGCCGGCATGGCGCTCCATCGGCGCATCGAGCGAGGTCGGCTGCTCGGCAAATTTGAGCAGCGCGTCGACCTCTTTGACCGGCCGCCCGAGCAGCGCCGCCACATCTTCGATCCGTACCGGTCGGTCGCCGTGACCAGCGCTGGCCGATTCGGCTTCGAGCGCGCGGCGCGCCTTGAGCACGTGGTTGAGTTCGCGCACCACGTGCACCGGCAGCCTCACCAGGCGGGACTGGTGCATGATCGCGCGCTCGATGCTCTGGCGCACCCACCACGAGGCGTAAGTCGAGAAGCGGAAGCCGCGTTCCGGCTCGAACTTGCCGATCGAATGCATCAGGCCGAGGTTGCCTTCTTCGATCAGATCGGTCATCGGCAGGCCGCGGCCGAGGTAGTTCTTCGCGATGCTGACGACGAGGCGCAGGTTGTGCTCGATCATTGCCTGGCGCGCCGCGAAATCACCGGCGCGTGCGCGAGTCGCGGTGTCGAACTCTTCTTGCGGCGTGAGCAGCGGCGCGCGGCGGATCTCGCGAAGGTAGGTCTGCAAGGTATTGCCGACCTCGGATTCGCCGGCCGCGAGCTTGACCCGGTCTGCCGGGACAGGCGCGTCGCTCTCATCGTCGACCGCAGGCACGTCGATGTCGAGCCCGGCGTCGATCGGCGTTTCGGTCAGTGCTGCGACCGGCACCTCGGCCGCAGGGTCGGCGCGGTTCGGCGGCGAGTCGGGCACATGGCCATCGAGCGGGATGCGCTTTCTGGCCATGGTGGTGGGTCCCGCAGCCGCGTCAGCGCGGCGGCAGCAGCTTTGCCGGGTAGATCGGCTTGCCCTGTTTGCGAATCTCGAAGTGCAGCTTCACGCCGTCCGCATCGGTCGAGCCCATCTCGGCGATCTTCTGGCCACGGCGCACGGCCTGGTCTTCCTTAACCAGCAGCGTCTGGTTGTGCGCGTAGGCGGTCAGGTAGGTGCTGTTGTGCTTCAGGATGATCAGGTTGCCGTAGCCTCGCAAACCCGAGCCGGCATAGACCACGCGCCCATCGGCCGCGGCCATGACCGGGTCGCCGGCCTTGCCGCCGATCCCCAGGCCCTTGACTTTGCCTTCGTCGAACGGCGCGACCACCGCGCCGCCAGCCGGCCAGGCCCAGTTCACGTCGTCGTCGCCTTCACGCGCGGCGGCCGGCGCAGTCGTCGAGGAAGCAGGCGGCGCACCGCTGGCGGCCGCGCCCGCCGGTTTGGCGTCGAGCGGTTTGGTCTCGACCTTCGCGCTCGTGATCGGCTTGCTCGACGCCGCGTTCGGGTCGACCCCCGGCGGCACGACGCGCAACACCTGACCGACCTCGATGATGTTGGGATTGTCGAGCGCGTTCCACTTGACCAAGTCTTTCCAGTTCTGGCCGTTCTCGAGGCCGATGCGGATCAGCGTGTCGCTCGGCTTGACGGTGTAGTAGCCGGGCTTGCCGTTGTTCTCGGCACCCGGCAGCGGCTTTGCAGCTTCGGCCGGCACGGGTGCAGTCACCGGCGCCATCGCGACCGGCGACTTGGAGCCTGCGTTGCGGTCTTCGACCGGCGCACGGTTCGGCGTGCTCGTGCAGCCCGCCAGCACGGTGGCGGCGAGCGCCAGCACGCACATCGAATTGCGATTCATCAGCATGTTCTTGTTGTCCATCGTCATCCTGCGACCATGCCCGATTTTAGGGGGACGAAGTGCACGGCCTCGTACACGTTCTGCTCGAAACCTTGCTCGGTGCGGTCGACCACCATCAGCACCTGGCGTTGCGAACCGGCCTGCCGCACCGGCGAAACCAGCCGGCCGCCGACTGCGAGTTGATCGAGCCAAGCTTGCGGCAGCGCATCGCCACCGGCCGCCGCGATGATGCTGTCGTAGGGCGCGTTGGGCGCGTGCCCTTGCATGCCGTCACCATACACCAGCCGCATGTTGGCCGGCCGCAGCGGCGCGAGCAGCGCGCGCGCCTTGTCGTGCAGCGGGCGCAGGCGTTCGATCGAGACGACCTGCTTCGAGAGCACCGCCAGCACCGCGGCCTGGTAGCCGCAGCCGGTGCCGATTTCGAGCACGCGGCCGAGCGTGGCCGATCCGCGCGCGCTCGCGCCACCCATCAGCAACTCGATCATGCGCGCCACCACCGACGGCTTCGAGATCGTTTGCCCATGGCCGATCGGCAGGCTGGTGTCTTCGTAGGCCTGGGTGACGAGCGCAGCATCGACGAACAAGTGGCGTGGCACTGTCGCCATTGCCTCGATCACCTGCGCGTTGCTCACGCCTGCGCCGCGCAGCCGCTGCGCCATGCGCCGGCGCACGTCGACCGAATCGAGACCGAGGCCCGACGGCGATGTGCGACGCGACGCTTCGGTGTGCGCATGCGCGACCGGCTGCTGCGGGCGCAGCACCGCACGCGCCGCGGCGGCGGTCGCCTGCAGCTTGGGCGCGGTCGTGAGCATCGACGCTGCGACCGGCACGACCGGCCTGCGCGCGACCTTCACGCGCGAGCTCAGTTCGTTCAAACGCAGCGGGAACTTCGATGCACGCTTGTCGTTGCCGTTCATTCCCCGGCCTTGCCCAGCCACGCTCGCCAGTCGGGCAACGCGCCGTGCTCGGTCAGGTCGACCTGCAGCGGCGTGATCGAGACCTGGCCGTTCGTGGTGGCGTGAAAGTCGGTGCCCGGCCCGGCCTCGCGTGCGTCACCGGCCGGGCCGATCCAGTACATCGTGTCGCCGCGCGGGCTGGTCTGCGCGATCAGCGGCTCGCTCGCATGACGCCGGCCGAGGCGCGTAACGACGCGCGGCAGTGCATCGGCATCGGGGCGGTTCGGGATGTTGACGTTGAGCAGAAACGGCGAGCGCAGCGGCGGGTGCTGAAGCACTTGCTCGATCACGCTGCGCGCGACGCGCGCGGCGGCATCGAGATCGCCCCAGCCCTTTTGCACCTGCGAGAACGCGATCGCCGGAATGCCGAACAGAAAGCCTTCCATCGCCGCGGCCACGGTGCCCGAATACAGCGTGTCGTCGCCCATGTTGGCGCCGTTGTTGATGCCGGAGACGACCAGATCGGGCCGGTGCGGCAGCACGCCGGTCAGCGCGAGGTGCACGCAATCCGAGGGCGTGCCGTTGACGTAGAGAAACCCGTTGCTCGCGGTGTGCACCGAGAGCGGGCGACCCAGCGTCAGCGAGTTCGAGGTGCCGCTGGCGTTTTGCTCGGGCGCCACCACGTCGAGGTCTCCGAGGCCCTCGCAGGCCTTCACGAGGGCCGCGAGCCCGGGGGCGAGATAACCGTCGTCGTTGGCGATGAGGATGCGCATGGCCGCGATTGTATGGACTCGTGAGCGCACGTCACGTCGGTGACGTGATGCAAGCGCCTCGCTGCGTATCATTCTTCGCAACCCCGCACCCGCGGCGGTTCGAACACGAGGAGACACCCATGCATGCCTGGCTGTGCGAGAACCCCATCGGCGTCGACGCCCTGGTCTGGAAAGAGCTGCCGACGCCCGAGCCGAAAGTCGGCGAAGTGCGCATCGCGATCCGCGCTGCGAGCTTGAATTTCCCTGACATCCTGATCGTGCAGAACAAGTACCAGATGAAGCCCCCGTTGCCCTTCGTGCCGGGCTCGGAGTACGCCGGCGTGATCGAGGCGGTAGGCGTTGGCGTCACCACGCTGAAGCCCGGTGACGCGGTCGCGGCGTTCGGCGGTACCGGCGGATTCGGCACGCACGCGGTCGTCAACGCGGCGCTCGCGATGCCGCTGCCGGCGGGCTTTCCGTTCGACGACGCCTCGGCTTTCGTGTTGACCTATGCGACCACGCACCATGCACTGCTCGACCGCGCCGCTTTGCGCGCCGGCGAGACGGTGCTGATCCTCGGCGCCGCCGGTGGCGTCGGCACCGCGGCGATCCAGATCGCCAAGGCGGTTGGCGCGCGCGTGATCGCAGCCGCGTCGAGCGACGCGAAGTGCGAGCTCTGCAAAGAGCTCGGCGCCGATGCAACGATCAACTACGCCACCCGGAACATCCGCGACGAGATCAAGGCGCTGACCGACGGCAAGGGCCCCGACGTGGTGTACGACCCGGTGGGAGGCGACCTGGCCGAACCGGTGTTCCGGTCGATCGCCTGGCGCGGGCGCTACCTCGTGGTCGGCTTCGCGCAGGGTGGCATCCCAGCGCTGCCGTGGAACCTCGCGCTGCTCAAAGGCGCATCGATCGTCGGCGTGTTCTGGGGTGAGTTCGCGCGCCGCGAGCCGACGGCGAACGCCAAGGCACTGGCCGAACTGGCGCTGTGGTACGCGCAAGGCAAGGTCAAGCCGGTGATCGACCGGCGCCTGCCGATGGACCAGCTGTTGCACGCCTTCGAGATCATGGCGAGCCGCCAGGTGCGGGGCAAACTGGTGATGACGAACGGATGACGAACGACGCCTGATCCGCGGGCTCGCGCCGGGCCGATTGCGCTACCATCGGTTCACAAAGAACATGGGGCGCAGCAGATGCCGATCAAGGTACTCATCGTCGAGGACAATCCGGTTGCGCGCAGCTTTCTGACGCGTGTCGTGCGCGAGAGTTTCAGCGATGAGCTGGTCATCACCGAGGCTGGTGATCTGGAAACCGCGCGCCGCCAGATCGGCCCGTTGCGCGATGGCGAACAGGCAGTCGATCCTTTCAAGCTGATCCTCGTCGACCTCGAGTTGCCCGACGGCAACGGCATGGAACTGCTCGCCGAGCTCGGCGCTTACCCGGCGACCAAGATCGTCACGACCCTCTACTCCGACGACGACCACCTGTTCCCGGCGCTGCAGTGCGGCGCCGACGGTTACCTGCTCAAAGAAGACCGCTTCGAAGTGCTGGTCGAAGAACTGCAAAAGATCGTGCGCGGCCAGCCACCGTTGTCGCCGGCGATCGCCCGGCGCCTGCTCACGCATTTCCGCCATGGCCCGACCGGCGGCGCCACGCCGAACACTGGCCCGGTGCCGCCCAGTTCCGGCTTCCAGAGCAGCCGCCCGATACCGATGGGTCGCGGTGCGCCGCTCGATCACGAGCGCCTCACGCCGCGCGAGAGCGAGGTGCTCACCTACCTGAGCAAGGGCTTCACGATCAAGGAAATCGCGAACCTGATGGGCATCAAGTGGTTCACGGTCAACGACCACATCAAGTCCATCTACAAGAAACTCAATGTGTCGAGCCGCGCCGAGGCGGCTGTTCTCGCGAGCAAGCAGGGCCTGGTGTAAGTTGCTGCCGTGGTGCATGAAGGCCCCGACCCGCTCCGCACGCCCGGCCTGAACAACACCTGGCCCGGGCGCACCGCGCCCACCTGGACGGGACTGACCAGTCCCCTCTCCGATTCGGTCCTCGATTCCGGGCTAAGCGATCCCAACGGCCCGCCGGACAAGCGCTCCGCGCGCTGGATCGGCTGGCGGCTGCACTGGCTGATCGCACTCGCGCTGCTCGGCTGCCTGTGCATCTTCGCGCTGACGCGTGCGGTCACGCACGCTCCGCGTGTCGATGCAAGTTGGCGCGTCGACATGCAAGGTCGCATCGAGCTCGCCGCGAGCAGCGACCCCGCATTGCGCGCGCACGTCGGTCAGGCGTTGACCGGCGTGATCGGAGGCGACGCCACGACCTCACTCACTGTCTCGCTCCCCGACGCACTCGCGCTGCAGCGCTCGCCGCGCTGGGTCATCGACGACGCAAAGCGGATGCGTCAGCAAACCTTGCATCAGCAAATCGCGGTCGCGCTCGCGCAGGAAAACGTCAAGTTCGTCTTCGTCGACGGCTCTGCGGTCGAGGTGCACCCCGCGCCACGCGGGCTGATGGGGTTGCCGATCCTGTTCTGGTCACTCGCGCTGTTCGCGCTCGGGCTGTACATGGTTGCGGTGGTCGTGCTGCTCGCGCACCCTACCGGACGCAACGCGGTCTACGCCGTGATGGCGATTTGTCAGGCGGGCAACCTGCTTTTCATCGCCATCGAGGCAACGTTCGAGTTCGGGTTGCCCGCGCCGTTCGCGCGGCTCGACATGCCGGTGCGCATGGCCTTCGACCTCTTCACGGCCGCCTCGATGGTCAACGCTGTTTGCCTGCACCCGCGGCGCCTGCCGGGCTCGGGCTGGATCGCATTGCTCGGCTGGGGTGTCGCGTTCGCGCTGGTCGGTGGTTTCACGGCCGGCGGACTCGACGGCGCCTGGTGGTGGACGCAAGGTGTGGTCATGGTCCTCGGCGTGCTGGCGATCGGGCTGCTGAGCTGGTCGTACCAGATCGAGCCGCACCCGTTCGCGCTGGTGCTGCGGCGCTTCGGCATCGTCATCGTCACGACCTGGGCCCTGCTCACCGCCGCGCTCGCCGCCGCCGACCGGGTGCCTGGCATGCCGCACAACGTCGCCGACATCGGCTCGATGGTCTGGTACGTTTTTCTCGGCTCGCTGCTGCTGCTCGTGCCGTTTCTGTCGAAGTCGCAGAACTTCATGCGCGAGTTCTCGATGCTCGCCGCGATCAGCACGGTCGCGACTTCGCTCGATCTGCTGTTCGTCGCGGTCTTTTCGCTCGGCCAGTTCGCCTCGCTGACCTTGTCGCTGTTCGTCTCGCTCGCGGTGTACACCGGGGTGCGGCAGTGGGTGCTGAACCAGGTGCGCGGCAGCAGCATGCTCACCACCGAGCGCATGTTCGAGCAGCTCTACCGGGTCGCACGCGAAGTCGAGGCGCAGCCCGAGCGCACACCGGCATTGTTGTCGCAATTGCTCTCCGATTTGTTCGAGCCGCTCGAGGTCAGCGTCGTCGAGCGGCGCAGTGGCAAGACCCGGGTCGCCGGCGACGCCTCCAGCATGCTCGTGCCGGTGCCGCTGCTCGGGGGCGACACCACACCGCGCGGCGCGGTGATGATCCGTTTCGCGCAACGTGGGCGGCGGCTGTTCACCTCCGAAGACGCGCGCCTCACCGACCGCATCGTCGAGCAGTTGCAGCGTGCGGTGCGCTTCGACAAGGCGGTCGAACAAGGTCGCAGCGAAGAGCGGCTGCGGCTCGCACAAGACCTGCACGATGACATCGGTGCGCGGCTGCTGACGCTGATGTACAAGGCCCAGTCGCCCGAGATGGAAGACTACGTGCGCCACACGCTGCAAGACCTCAAGACGCTGACGCGCGGGCTCGCCGCATCGAACCACCGGCTGTCGCACGCGGCTGCCGAATGGAAGTCCGATCTGTCGCACCGGCTCACCGCGGCGCATGTCGACTTCAAATGGAACTTCGTCTTCGACGAAGACATCTTGCTCACCGTGGTGCACTGGTCTGCACTGACGCGCGTGATGCGCGAGCTCGTCAGCAACGTGATCGCGCATTCGCAGGCGCAAAAACTCGACATCGACTTCCGCCTGGAAGACGACCGCATCGAGCTGATCGTCACCGACAACGGCATCGGCCGCAATCCGCGTGCCTGGTCGCATGGCCTCGGGCTCGGCGGCGTGCGCAAGCGCGTGAAGCAACTCGGCGGTGAGGTCGAATGGCGCGAAGTCGCGCCTCACGGCATCGGTTGCCGGGTCATCATTCGGGACCTGACGACGCGGCAATGACACGCGCCGAGCGGGCATGAAAAAGCCGGGTTCAGGGCCCGGCTTCTCGACTGCGCGTTTTGGGGTGGCTGATGGGGCTCGAACCCACGACAACAGGAATCACAATCCTGGACTCTACCAACTGAGCTACAGCCACCGTAGAGCGCTGAATTATAGCGGAAGCCTCGCGGTCATCAGCGAGGCTTCGATCATCGGCTTGGCGCGCTGGCCGTGTCGCCTGCCGGAAGTGCGCCCGGTCTGAACTCGACCTTGAAACGCGTTTTCAACGCGTGGTAGTAAGCCTGCGATTCGGCATCACCCCAGGCTTGCGCATACTGAGATTGCGCGCGCGACACGTCGGCGGTGACCGGGTCGCGGCCCAGCACCTTGCCGATCTTCGCGACCGCGTAGCCGGCATCACCGAGGTCGACGCCAATGAGGGCCGGCAGCGTCGTCGTCGGCGCCTTCAGCACCGCATCGACCAGCTTGACCGGCAGATCTCCCGGCTGCGCACGCGAGAGAGTGGTGGCCGCTTCGTTCATCGCGCTGGCCGGTACGGCGCGCAATTCGGCCAGGCGCGCCTCGCCGAGTTTGCGTGCGAGGGCCGCGGCCTGTACGACGACGAGCCGCTCACGCACTCGCGCTTTCACGTCCGCCATCGGCAACTGATGCGCGGCTTCGTACTTCACGACACGGCCCGAGACCAAGGTGCTCGCAGCGGTCTCGATCGCCTCGGTGTTGCGCTTGTTGCGGATTGCGTCGTTGCCGAACAGCGCGTCGAGGAACTTGGCGTTGGCGATCGGGCCGGCCGCAGCGGGGGCCGGCGTGCGCTTCAGGTTCTGCGCGGTGCGCAGCTCGAGCTTGAACTTGTCGACAACCGGCTTCAGGCTGTCGGGTTGCTCGTAGACCATGTTGGTGAACTCGACCGCGGTCTCAGAAAACTTCTTCTGCGCGAGTTGCGTCTTGGTCTCGGCTTCGATCTCGGCTCGCACCGCTTCGAACGGCTTCTTGTCGCCGCCGCGCACGGCCGTCAGCTTGACGATGTGGTAGCCGAAATCGCTCTCGACCAGGTCGCTGATGGCATCGGTCTTGAGTTTGAAGGCAGCGTCTTCGAGTGGCTTGGCGGCCAGGCCGTCACGGCCGAAAAAGTCGAGGTCGCCACCCTTCTCGGCCGAGCCGGGATCGTCGGAATTCTTGCGCGCCACCTCGGCGAACGCGGCCGGGTTCGTCTTCACTTCGGCGAGCAGGCCTTCGGCCTTGGCCTTCGCTTTGGCGCGGTCGGCCGCCGAGGCACCAGCGTCGACCTTGACCAGGATGTGACTCGCGCGACGCTCCTCCGCCGAGGTGTAGCGCTTTTCGTTGGCGGCGTAGTAGTCGCGCAATTCCTTGTCGGAGACCACGATGCCCTTTTTCAGCGCTTCGAGGTCGAGCACCACGTACTCGATGTTCTCGACCTCGGGCGCCATGAACTGCGCGGCGTTGGCTGCATCTTTGTAGTACTTCTCGATGTCGGCATCGGCCGGCGTGACGTTCGCGAGCGAATCTTTCGTTGCGAACTGCTGCACCTGCACCTCACGCTGCTGAAACATCGCGTCGAGTGCCGCGTTGGTCGCAGCCAGCGGCGCGAACACCGTGCCGGTGATGCCTTGCGCCACCTGGCGCAGCGAAAAATCCTGACGCAGACGCTGCGCAAACATCTCCGACGACATGCCTTGCGCCGAGAGCGCGTCTTTGTTGACGCTGCCATCGGGGTTGCGCAGAAAAGCGAACTGCGGATCGCTCGCGAACAGCCGCTGCAGGCGCTCGTCGGTCGTGGTCAGGTGCAACTTGTCGGCAGCGGCGAGCATGACGCGTTCACGCACCACGGCGTCGAGCGACTGGCGCTTCATCTCGGGGGTGTCGAACAGCTTCGCATCGACGTTGGGCATTTGCTGGCGCACGCGTTCAATCTGGTTGCGCTGCGCGACCTCCCACTCGCTGCGCGTGACCTTGCGGCCATCGACCTTCGCGACGGTGGTGTTGTCGTCACCCATGAAGCTGCCGTAGCCCTGGTAGACACCGCCACCAACGAAGGCCAGCACGACGAATCCGAGAACGATTTTCAGCAACCAGGTGTGCGTGCGGAAGAAGTCAAGCATCGAAAGCCTCTGTGAACGGTAGCCCAGACACAACAAAGGCGAACCAAGGTTCGCCTTTGACTGGGTAGAGCCGAGAATTCTAGCCGAGCCGTTGCGTTGTCTGGTGGGTGCTGAGGGGCTCGAACCCCCGACCTACGCCTTGTAAGGGCGCCGCTCTACCAACTGAGCTAAGCACCCGCATCGATGTGCCCGATGAGTCACCTGAACTCAAGAACGCCGCTCAGTTGAGCGCGTCTTTGAGCGCCTTGCCGGGGCGGAACTTCGGCACCTTGGCGGCCTTGATTTTGATCGTGGCGCCGGTGCGCGGGTTGCGCCCGCTGCGTGCCGCGCGCTTGCCGACGCTGAAGGTGCCGAAGCCGACGAGCGACACGGTGTTGTTCTTCTTCAGCGTGGTTTTCACGCCGCCGATCACGGCCTCCAGGGCGCGCGCTGCGGCGGCCTTGGAAATATCGGCCTGCTTGGCGATGTGCTCGATCAACTCTGACTTGTTCACGGGTGCTCCCCCTCTTAAAGGTATCTCACAATGAATTCGGGTGGGTGTTCTGGCTGTGACAGCGGTGACGCGGCAGCTCGAAACGATTACAGCCGCGCGCTCAGCCACTGTCAAGCGCGGAAGCGGATTCTATTCGTAATCATGCGCCCTCATTCGAGGGGAACCGCGCGCTTTCTCGCTTGACAACGCGAGCGTCGCTCAGCGTGCGAATTGCCACGCGGAATGCACGCTTCGGCCACTTCAAGCACGTCGTCCGGCACCCCTGACCACGAGCACGACACCCGTTGCGGTGAGCAGCATCCCGAGGCCCATGCTCCACGTGAAGGCCTCGCCGAAGAGCCCCCATGCGAGCGCAGCGGTGCAAGGTGGCACGAGGTACATCAGGCTCGTGACTTCGGTCGCTGCGCCGCGCTGGATCAGCAAGTACAGCAGCGAGCTGCCGCCCAACGTCAACGCCAGCACCGACCACGCCATCGCGCCGATCATCTGCGCGTGCCACACCACCGGCTCGGTCTCCAGCAGTGCGAGCGGCAGGCTGACCGCAAGTGCTGCGAGCAACTGGACGGCACCCGCGGTGCGCACGTCGCAAGGCGCGACAAAGCGTTTCTGGTACAGCGTGCCGGTGGTGATGCTGAGCAACGCGAAGACCGCGAGGGCCAGGTTCCAGTGCGTCACCTCGCCGCCGCCGAGCTTGTGCCAAACGACCAGCGTGAGGCCACCGAGCCCGAGTGCGAGACCGAGCCATTGCCGCGGCACCACGCGCGTTTTTTCGTTGACGGGGCCGCGACTGCGCCATGTCATCCACAGCGCGGTCAGCACCGGCTGCAGGCCGACGATCAGTGCGACCGTGCCGGCGCCGATGCCGGACTTGACCGCCGCCCACACCCCACCGAGGTAGCCCGCATGGATCAGCATGCCGACAACGGCGAGGTGTCCCCATTGCGCACGTCCGTGCGGCCACTCGATGCCGGCGAGTGCGATCCACACGCCAAAGCACAGCAGCGAGAACGCGTAGCGCATCGACAAGAACGTGAGCGGCGGCGAGTGCGGCATGCCAAAGCGTGCGACAACGAAGCCGGTGCTCCAGATCAGCACGAAGACCAGGGGCATCGCGCGGACGAGTGCGCTGCGGCCACCAAAAACTGCGGCCGCCACTAGCGGGCTTTGGCGCGGATTTCCGGGAGCGCCTTTTGCAGGTAGTACACCATCGACCAGATCGTCAGCACGGCCGACGCGTAGATCAGCCACGTGCCCCAGACTTGCGTGTCGATCAGCCCGAACAGCGTGCCGTGGAACAGCAAAAATGGAATTGCGACCATCTGCACAACGGTCTTGACCTTGCCCAGCATGTGCACCGCGACGCTGCGCGACGCGCCGATCTGCGCCATCCACTCGCGCAGCGCCGAGATCGCGATTTCGCGGCCGATGATGATCAGCGCGACGAGGCTCTGCACCCGTGCGAGTTCGACCAGCACGAGCAACGCCGCGCAGACGAGGAACTTGTCGGCCACCGGGTCGAGGAACGCGCCGAACGACGAGGTCATGTTCAGGCGCCGTGCCAGGTAGCCATCGGCCCAGTCGGTGAGCGCGACGACGATGAACAGCACGGTCGCGATCGAATTGCGATCAGGCTCGCCGAGCGGCAGGTGGAACACGCCGACGATCAACGGGATCGCGACGATGCGCGCCCAAGTCAGCAGTGTCGGCAGATTGAAAAACATCGCTGCATTGTGACCCGACTTGTGCGGTGCACCACCGCCCACGGCCGATCGCGCATCGGTCGAGCGTCAATCGAGCGTGCGTGGCTTGAACTTGCGCTCAGCATCGAACAAAAACGTCTCGGTAAAACGCCAGGGCCTGGGCAGCCGCGACACGTCGCCGAACGGCGCGGCGCGGTGCACCGCGGCCTCGGCGAGCTTGGAGGTGTCTTTTGCTTCTTGCGGGTGCCGCAGGACCACGATCTTGCGCACGCTGCCGTCGCCGTTGAGTTCGATCTCGAGCACCGGAATGCCCAGCAGCGGCTCGGGCACCGGGCCTGTGTAAGTGCCGTTCGGATTCGCGGCGACGAGGCGGTGCGCAGCTTGCAAGCGCACCTCGGCCCAGCTGCGAACCGGGCCCGGCGGCGGGAGCGGCAGCCCGGTCGGCGTGGCGACTGTCGATGCCGATGCGCGCGGCGAGTTCGTCACTGCGGCGACGCCGTCGGCACCGGCAGGCGCTGGCGGTGGTGGCGCCGAGCAGCCTGCCATCAGGCCCAGGCTCGCGAGGCCAATGCGAACTCGGTGATCAATGAAGGACACGGTAGATTTCCTCTGCCAGTTCTTTCGAAACGCCGTCGACGCTCAACAGGTCTTCGACACTCGCGTTACCGACGCCCCGCACACCGCCGAAACGCTGCAGCAGCTTGGCGCGTTTCTTCGGCCCGACCCCGGCGATGTCTTCGAGCTTGCTGCCGCCGGTGCGCACGCTCGCACGCCGCGCGCGCATGCCGGTGATCGCGAAGCGATGCGCCTCGTCGCGGATCTGCGCGACCAGCATCAGCGCGGCCGAATCTCGGCCGAGGGACACCTTCGGGCGGCCATCGGCGAACACCAACTCCTCGAGCCCAACCTTGCGGCCCTCGCCTTTCTCGACGCCGACGATGCGGCCCAGATCGATGCCGAGTTCCTCGAACACCTCGCGCGCCACGCCGACCTGCCCGCGACCGCCGTCGACCAGCACGAGATCGGGCAACCGGGTCTCGCCGCGGCTCGCGGCCGCGGCCAGCTTGGCGTAGCGTCGCGTCAACACCTGTCGCATGGCCGCGTAGTCGTCGCCGCCGGTGATGCCTTCGATGTTGTAGCGGCGGTATTCGGCGCTTTGCATCTTGTGGTTTTCGAACACCACGCACGATGCCTGCGTCGCCTCACCCGCGGTGTGGCTGATGTCGAAACACTCGATTCGAAAAGTATCCATGGTGTCGACCGCGAGATCGAGCGACTCGACCAGCGCACGCGTGCGCGCCTGCTGCGAGCCTTCTTCGGCGAGCAGCTGCGCGAGCTTGAGCTGCGCGCCCTTGATGCACATGTCGAGCCACGCGCGGCGCGGTTCGCGCGGCTGGTGCTGCGCCGTGACCTTGATGCCGCTTTGCAACGAGAGCGCGTCGATCAGCGCCTTGTCGACCGCATGGCTCAGCACCAGCAAGGGCGGCACACCGCCATCGAGGTAATGCTGCGCGATGAAGGCTTCGAGCACCGAGACTTCGGGGGACGCGGGCATCACGTCCGGCGCGTCGTCGTCTTCCGGCTCGAGTTCGATCACACCGTCGACATGCTTCGGGAAATACGGCCGGTCGCCCAAGTGCCGGCCGCCGCGCACCATCGCCAGATTCACGCAGGCGCGCCCGCCTTCGACCTTGACGGCGAGGATGTCGGCGTCTTTCGTCGTCACGCCGGTGTTGTCTTCGACCGCTTGCTGGTGCAGCACGCGCGACAGCGCGCCGATCTGGTTGCGGATCTCGGCTGCCTGCTCGAACCTGAGCGCTTCGGCGTGCGTCATCATTTGCGCCTGCAGGTCGTCCATCAGCTCTTGCTGCTCGCCGAGCAAGAAGCGCTCGGCATGGTTCACGTCGTGCGCATAGTCTGCCGCCGAGATGAAGCCGACGCAGGGCCCCGTGCAACGCTTGATCTGATAGAGCAGGCATGGCCGAGTGCGGTTCGCGAACACGGTGTCTTCGCAAGTGCGCAGGCGAAACACCTTCTGGATCATCTGGATCGATTCTTTGACCGCCCACGCACTCGGGAACGGCCCGAAGTAGCGGTGCTTCTGATCGACCGCGCCGCGGTAGTAAGCGAGGCGCGGGAACTTACCCGCCGCGATCTTCAAGTACGGGTAGCTTTTGTCGTCGCGGAACAGGATGTTGTAGCGTGGCGCCAGCGTCTTGATCAGGTTGTTCTCGAGCAGCAGCGCCTCGGCTTCGGAGCGCACCACCGTCGTCTGCAACCGCACGATCTTCGTGATCATGTGGCCGATGCGCGTTCCGCCGTGGTTCTTCTGGAAGTAGCTCGACACGCGCTTCTTCAGATCGCGCGCCTTGCCCACGTACAGCACCCGATCGGCCGCGTCGAAGTAGCGGTACACGCCGGGCAGGTTCGGCAACGCAGCCACTTCGGCGAGCAGCTTCGTGTGCGCTGCGTCGGCGGTCGCTTCGGAGAGCGCTCGGGCGGGGTCGGGAACGGCGTCATCGGTCATCGAGCGCGATTGTGCCGCGCGCCTTCGGATAATGCCGCCGATGCACACATTGCACTGGGACCTCTTCTGCCGCGTGGTCGACAACTTCGGCGACATCGGCGTGTGCTGGCGCCTCGCCGCCGATCTGGGGGCGCGCGGCGAACGGGTGCGGTTGTGGGTCGACGATGCATCGGCGCTGCGCTGGATGGCGCCGGACGGCGCGGCGGGCGCAGTGGGCGTCGAACTGCACGCGTGGCCCGACGCTGCTGCCGATATCGAACCCGGCGATGTTGTCATCGAGGCCTTCGGCTGCGAACTGCCCGAAGCTTTCGTGCGCCGCATGGCAAGCGCGGCCGATCCGCCGCTGTGGATCAACCTCGAATACCTCAGCGCCGAAGATTTTGCAGAGCGAGCGCACAAGCTGAGTTCGCCGCAGGCGACCGGTCCGGGCGCCGGGCTGCGCAAGTGGTTCTTTTATCCCGGCTTCACGCCGCGCACGGGCGGGCTGATTCGCGAGCGCGATCTGCGGGCGCGCCAGCAAGCGCTCGACGCGCCCGCGTGGCTTGCGGCGCACGGCGCGGCGGCAGACCCGGGCGACCGGATCGTCAGCCTGTTTTGCTACGAGCAGCCTGCCCTGCCCGCGTTGCTCGATCACCTCGCGCAACAGCCAACCTTGCTGCTCGCGACCGCCGGCCACGCAGCGCGCCAGGTCGCCGCGCTGCTCGGCCCGACGCTGCGCCGCGGCGCGCTGCGCGCCGTCGAGCTGCCGGCGCTGAGCCAGCCCGACTTCGACCACCTGCTGTGGGCCAGCGACCTCAATTTCGTGCGCGGCGAAGACTCGTTCGTGCGGGCGCAATGGGCCGGCAAACCGTTCGTCTGGCAAATTTACCCTCAGCACGACGGCGTGCATCTGGACAAGCTCGACGCGTTTCTTGCACGCTTTAACGCCGGCGCCGAATTGCGTGCGTTCTGGCATACCTGGAACGCGGTGACCCCGCACTTGCCGCCATTGCCGCCATTGCCCGACCTGCTCGCGTGGCGCCACGAGTGCGAAATCTGGCGCGACGCGCTCGAGGCGCAAGCCGATCTCGTCAGCCAGCTGCTCCGATTCGCCGCCGAAACACGCTAAAGTCGCAGGCTTTTCGCGCACCCGGTGCGCCCCACTCCCCACCGCATACGGAAATACTGAAAGAGCAGCAGCCATGAAGACCGCAATGGAATTTCGCGCCGGCAACGTCATCATGCTCGGCAAGGACCCGATGGTCGTGCTGCGCACCGAGTACAGCCGCGGCGGCCGCAATTCGGCCACCGTGCGCATGAAGCTCAAGAGCCTGCTCAGCAACTCGGGCACCGAAGTCGTCTACAAGGCCGACGACAAGCTCGACCAGGTGATGCTCGACAAGAAGGAGTGCACCTACTCCTACTTCGCCGACCCGATGTATGCGTTCATGGACGCCGAGTACAACCAGTTCGAGGTCGAGTCTGAGAACATGGGCGACGCGATCCAGTACCTCGAAGACGCGATGCCGGTCGAGGTCGTCTTCTACGACGGCAAGGCGATCTCGGTCGAGTTGCCCACCAGCCTGGTGCGCGAGATCACCGACACCGAGCCGGCCGTCAAGGGCGACACCTCGGGCAAGGTGCTGAAGAAGGCGAAGATCGCGACCGGCTTCGAGATCGACGTGCCGCTGTTCGTGCAGACCGGCGACAAGGTCGAGATCGACACCCGCACGCACGAGTACCGCAAGCGCGTTTGACGCCTATCGGCAGGACGAGAGGCGGGCGCCCACGGGCGCCCTTCTTTTTTGGCTTCATGATTCGCGCATGCCGTTCGATTTCGCCACCGTCGTCGCGCCGTTTCGCATGCAGCCCGGTCTGCGCCGGATGGCGTCGGGGGCGCTGCACCTGACGCCGAACACACCCGAATCGCGCGCGCTGCGCGAGAAGCTCGGCGCGCTCCTGCACCACGCGCCGCAGGCGCTGCTGGCCGTGCCCGGCTTCGATGCAGCGCCTGCCCTGCGTGCGCTGATGCGGCAGGCGAACGACGAACACGCCGATGCCTTCGCGTGGGACGGGGATCTCGGCTTTGCCGCGAAGCGCCTCGGCTGGTCGATTCGCGGCGATTTGCTGCACGGCGACGGCCCGCCCGAGATCGGCGCCTGCCTGCACGCGCTGCCACCTGAATCGCGGCTGCCCGGCTTGCTGAGCCTTGCGCTGGCCCAAGACTTCGCGGTGATCGACGGCGCGACCGCGCGCATCCCGTGGCTCGCCGTCTGCCTGCCCTCGCACTGGGCGCCCGAGGAAAAAATCGGCCGCCACTTCGCGCAGGTGCATGCACCCGTCGCTGACAACCAGCTGCTGATCACCGCCGCCGATCACCTTGCGCGGCTCGTCACCGGCGCGCAGCGCTGGGAGCGCTTCGTCTGGACCCTCACCGCCGAGCCGCGCCTGATGCAGCACCCGAAGCACGTGCCGCCGGCTGTCTGGTCGAGCGTGCTCGGTGCCGACCAACTCGCCGCGCACGCGAGCTTTCGCACCGAGCACCAAACCTTCATCCCGCTGCCCGAGGCGCATCAGGCGGTCTTCACGATCGAGGTCGAGAGCCGGCCACTGATCGACGCGATCGACACCGCCGAGCGCGCGCGCCGATTGCACGGCGCGCTCGCGAGCATGAGCGACGCGGTGCTCGCCTACCGCGGCCTGACCGATGCGCGCGATCGCTTGCTGATGTGGCTGGCATCGGTGGCAGAGCGGACTGCATGAGCGCTGATTCGGCAGACGTGCCGGTAAACGCGCCGGCAGACGCGCCGGCGCAAGCGCCGTTCGACCTGCTCGCCGGCAACGACCTACCGCAGCGCTGGCACGGCCGCGAACGCTTCGTCGTGCTCGACACCGACTTCGCCGCTGGCCACCGCTTTCTCGCCCTGTGGCAGGCCTGGCGCGACGACCCACGGCGTTGCGCGCGGCTCGTCTTTATCGCGATCCAGCCGCGCGCACACACACGCGCCGAACTGCGCGCGCTCCATCGCGATGCCACGCTGCCCGCGCTCGCCGACGCGCTGCAGCAGGTCTGGCCGCCGCAGACCCCCGACCTGCATCGCCTCGACTTCGATGCGGGCCGCGTCGAGCTGCTGCTCGCGCACGGCGACGCAGCGCACTGGCTGCGCGAGCTCGTCGCCGGGGTCGACGCCTTCTGCCTCGGTGGCGACGCACCTTTCGACAGTGCACGCCTGTGCAAGTCGCTCGGCCGCCTCGCCGCGCCGGGCGCGACGTTGGCCGCTGATTGCGCGGCCAGCACGACCGACACGCTGCGCGCGCACCTGACGAGCGCGGGATTCGAGCTTCGCGCCGCACGCGATCACGATCACGACTACCGACAGGAACACGCGCATCGACTCCAGCCCGCGCGCGAGCTCACGGTCGCGCGCTTCGCACCCGCGTTCGAGCGTCGGCACGCGCCCTCACGTGGGCGCGCCAGCGGCACGACCGAGCGCCACGCGCTGATCGTCGGCGCCGGTCTCGCCGGCTGCGCCGCGGCGTCGGCACTGGCCGAGCAGGGCTGGCGCAGCACGCTGCTCGAACGCCATCCGCAAATCGCCGGCGAAGCCTCGGGCAACCCGGGCGGTTTGTTCCACGGCATCGTCAACGCTCTAGACGGCTTGCACGCGCGCTTCAATCGCGCTGCGGCGCTCGTGGCGCACGGCGTGGTTCAGTTGGCACTGGCCCGCGGCGTCGCCGGCAGCGCGACGGGCTTGTTGCGCCTCGAGTCCAGCCTCGATGTGCCGCAGATGCGTGCGATCTTGCAAAGCCTCGGCCTGCCGCCTGAGTACGTGCAAGCGCTCGACGCCGAGCGAGCGAGCAAACGCGCCGGCATCACGTTGGCGCAACCCTGCTGGTTCTACCCCGGCGGTGGCTGGGTTCACCCGGCCGGGCTGGCGCGCACTTACCTCGACCAAGCCGGTGCGTCGGCGGACCTGCGAACCGGCATCGCCGCCGATCGCCTCGAACGCTGCGCAGACGGCTGGCGCGTGCTCGACGCGCGCGGCACTGCGATCGCCGAAGCGGCTACCGTCGTGCTCGCAAATGCAGGCGATGCGCTGCGCTTGCTCGGCGCGCCTGGCTGGCCGATCGACAACGTCCGCGGCCAGATCAGCATCGGCCGCGCATCGCAACTCGCCTCTGCGCGCCTGCCGATCGCCGGCAGTGGCTATTTGCTGCCGACCAGCGGCGGCTCGGTGCTGTTCGGCGCGACCGCGCAACCCGGTGATCTCGACCCCTCGGTGCGCGCCACCGACCACGCCCTCAACCTCGCGCAGCTCGCACGCCTGATGGGCCATGAGACCGGTCTGCAACCTGCCGATCTCGAAGGCCGCACTGCGTGGCGCTGCAGCGCCGTCGATCGCCTGCCGGTGATCGGCGCCGTGCCCGATCCGGCGGCGCGAGGCGCGCGACTCGATCAGCCGCGTTTCGTGCCGCGCCTGCCCGGGCTGTATGTGTTCGCCGCGCTCGGTTCGCGCGGCATCACCTGGAGCGCGCTCGGCGCGCAAGTGCTGGCCTCATGCGTGACCGGTGCACCGGCGCCGATTGGCGCCAGCTTGCTCGATGCGATCGATCCGGCTCGCTTCGTCAGCCGGCGGGTGCGCGCGGGTCGAGCGCCGGGCCGCCCCAAGCCGGCCCGCATCCCCTAAGGGGATCGGCCAACGTACTCGGTGGCCGAGGGATCGTCATTCAGCCACTCGCGGATGACGGCGTAGACGCGCGGGTGGTTCAGCAGGCTCATGTGGCCGAGGCCCGTGAGTTCGACGCGCTGCACATCGCCGGTCAGGCCGTCGTCGGCGGCGCTACCGGCGCGCACGAGGCCGTCGCCCAGCAGGCTGCCGACCCATGCGCCCATGCCACCGCCGGCCTCGTCACCGAGGGTCGCGAACACCAGCCGAAGCGCGGGTGAATCGGCGCCGGCGGTCGCGCCTTTCAAGCCGCGCTGCAAATCTTTGATCCCACGGCTGCGTGCATTGGTGATGCGCGCGAGCGGCCGCGTGACATCCGAGACGGCCAGCGCCGCGGTCGCGAGCTGCCCGAACTTCGCCAGCGGTGCGCCCTGGTGCGGTGAGCCCAGGCAGATGATCATCGGCACCTTGCGCGCCCACGCCAGGCCTTGCTCGGCCGCCAGCGCTTGCGCACGGCGCGCCACGAGCCCGCCCATGCTGTGGCCGATCAACAACCACTCGTCGACTTGCGGCGCGGCTTGCGCGACGCGATCGAGCAGCTCAGCGAGTCGCTGCGCGTTGTGGTCGATCGCGAGGCCGCTGTTGTAGCGCAGCCAGAGCGCGCTGATGCGCGAGCCCACGCCAAGTTCGTGTTCGAGTAAAGCGCCATAGTCGATTGCCTCGCCCGCGGGCAGCGCATCGGCCCAGGGCGATGCGGCCCAGGCATCGGTGCGCAGACGCCAGCTCTGCTCGTCGCACGCGAGGCCGTGCAGGAACACGCAGACGCGCGGGCGCAGTGCGACCAACGCCGTGCCCGTGTGAAGCAGTGCGCCGTTGCGGTCGTGCAGGCCCATCTGTAGCGCCAGCGCACTGTTCGATGCGGCCAGCGCATCGCCGACCGCGCCATTCAACGCACCGCGCAGCACGCGCTCTTTCTTGCCCGGAACGCGTTGCGGGTCGTTCGTGAGCCGCTCGGCACCGTCGGCAATGGCGAGCGCGGCCGAGCCGCCGTGCCGCACCGCGGCGTACACGCCTTGGGTGATCGCGTCGTGCACGCTCTGAACGATGCGGGTGGGCACCGACAGGCCGGGCACGAGCCCGAGGCTGTCGAAGGTCTTGCCGGCGATTGCCTGGTGCATCTCCTGCACCCACGAAGTCGTGGCTTGAAAGCCGGCGTTCAGCGCGGGCGCGTAGCCGGGCGCCGAGACGACCGGGCCGCTGGCCGGCATGGTTGGTGCCGCAGCTGCATCGGAAGGCTTGCGGCGCTTGACCACCTCAAGGCGCGGGCGGCTGGCCTTCGGCCGGGGCGGCTTCGGTGACCGACCCGTCGTCGGGTGCGTCGTCAGGGCCGCCCTCGCCCACCTTGCGCACGGCCTTTTCCTTCAGCTTCTCTTCCTTCTTTTTCTTCTTCGCCAGCTCCCGCTGGCGTTTCTCGAACGAGTAATTGGGTTTGGCCATGGGCTTGTCGTTCCTGTCTTGTGCTGAGGTGTGGCGTTACCGAAACGCCACACGCGAGGTTACGCGCTTTCTGCGGTGCGATTTCGGCGCCGTGTCAGAAAGTCAGTGTCTTGACGCCCTGGGCCGTGCCGAGCAGGCACACCGCGGCCTTGTTGCGCGCGAAGATGCCGACGCCGATGACCCCGGGCCACTGGTTGATCTCGCGTTCGAGCGCGTTCGGCTCGCTGATGCTCAGGCCACGCACATCGATGATCTGCCCGCCGTTGTCGGTGACCACGCCAGCGCGCAGCGTCGGCTCGCCGCCGAGCTTGCGCAGCCGCCGCGCGATCTGCGCCGCGGCCATCGGGATCACCTCGACCGGCAGCGGAAAGCGCCCGAGCGTGGTCACGAGCTTCGATTCGTCGGCGATGCAGATGAAGCGCTGGGCGATGTCGGCAACGATCTTCTCGCGCGTCAGCGCCGCACCGCCGCCCTTGATCATGCAGCCGGCGTGGTCGATCTCGTCGGCACCATCGATGTAGACAGCGAGCGATTCGACGGCGTTCGCATCGACCACCGCGATGCCGAGCGCGCGCATGCGATCGGTACTGGCGCGCGAGCTCGAGACCGCGGCCTTGACGCCCATCGGCATCTTCGCGAGCGCGTCGATGAAGCAGTTCACGGTCGAGCCGGTGCCCACCCCGATGACGCTGCCGGGTTCCACGTAGGCCAGTGCCGCGTGGCCGACAAGGGCCTTGAGTTCGTCTTGGGTCATGGGCAGGAATTATCCGCGACGCCCTCGGTCGTTCAGCCCCGCCCGACCATCGCCTCCGGCTTGACCCAGGCGTCGAACTGCTCGGCCGTGACGAAGCCCGACGCCAGCGCCGCCTCACGCAGGCTCGACCCCTGCGCGTGCGCCGCCTTCGCGATCTTCGCGGCCTTGTCGTAGCCGATGTGCGGATTCAGCGCCGTCACCAGCATCAGCGAGCGGCCGACGAGCTCGCCGATGCGCGCCCGATCGGCCTCGATGCCGCGCGCGCAGTATTTCTCGAAACTGAGCGCGCCATCGGCGAGCAGCCGCATGCTTTGCAGCAGGTTGTGGATGATCACCGGCTTGAACACGTTCAACTCGAAGTTGCCCGAGGCGCCGCCGATGTTCACGGCCACGTCGTTGCCCATCACCTGCACGCACAGCATCGTCAGCGCCTCGCACTGCGTCGGGTTGACCTTGCCGGGCATGATCGAGCTGCCGGGTTCGTTCTCGGGAATCGTG
>JANMWQ010000784.1:0-1703 GCA_031394085.1 Rhizobacter sp.
TTTGTCGGTCACGCGGCGGATCTCGGCGAGCAGCGCGACGCCGTGCCGGTACGAGGTGCCGGTGTCGATCGCCAGCACGCCGGTCGCACCGACGATGAAGCCGCTGTTGCCGACCCGCCCGAGCGTTTGCGCATCGACCTCACCCGGCACGCCTTGCACCATGTAGACGCCGTCGGCGACCTGCACCGCTTTGGGCAACGTCGCCGATGCGTCGCCCACCCCGGCCGCGCAGCCGGCGAGCGGCAGCAGGGCAGCCGCGCTGCCCCAGGCTGTCAGGAGTTTGCGCAACCAAACCACTCAGCGGCTTTCGGCGAGCTTCTTCAGGTTGGCGAGTCCGGACTTGTAGACGCCGGTGACCGCGTTCACGGCGGCGTCGTCGTTCTGGTCGGCCGGCGGGTCGTTGTTCGGGTAGCCGCGGTAGAACGCGCCGCGCCACTCGACGACCGACTGATTGCCTTCGCCGCTGACGCTGATCGTCGAGGTGTAGTTGGTCACCGGCAGCGCGCCGCCGTCTTTGGCGCGGTAGCTGTATTTCATCTTCGCGTCGTCGAAGCTTTCGAGCGTTTCGGTCAGCGTGCCGCCGCCCTTGAGCTTGAGTTCGCGCACCGAACCGACCGCGTTGCCTTTGTCGGCCGGGCTCTCGGCGACCGCCGGATGCCAGTCTTTGAGCGCGTCGAAGTTCTTGATCCGCGCCCACACCACGGCCGGTGGCGCGTCGATGGTGATTTTCTCGATCGCCTTCTGGCGCGTCGGGCCGTGGGCCTGGCTGTCGTTCGTGCCCACGGCGACGAGCGCGCCCGTGAGCACCAAGGCGATGGCGGGAAGTGCGCGTTGGGCGCGAGCGAGGGTCAGCATGTTCGAAGGTCCTGGAGGTCAAAAAAATCAAGGGGTCGCGGGCGTGCCGATGAAGGCGCCGAAGCCGCGGCTGTGCTTGCCGGTCGCGACCGTGGCGAGCGCGTTGCCGCTGCGGGCGTCGAGCACGCTGACCTCGTCGTTCATCCAGTTGACGACGTACACGCGGTCACCGTGCGCGGCCACGCCTTCGGGGTAGCCGAAGCCGGGAAGGGTGCGCAGCACGGTGAGCGAGGCTGCGTCGATCACGCTGACGCTGTCGTCGTGCTGGTTCGTCACGTACAGCAAGCTGCCGTTCGCGGCGAGGGCGGCGCCGTAGGGCGCCTTGCCGACCTTGACGGTCGCGATCACCGCCAGCCGCGTTGGGTCGGCGGTGCTCAACACCGAGACATCGTCGCTCAGCACGTTGAGCGCGTAAAGGCGCTGGCGCGGCGCATCGAACAGCAGCGCGAACGGATGGTTGCCGACGCGGGTGCGCAGCCGCACGCTCCCGGCCGTGGTGTCGACGAGTGCGACGCTGTCGTCGTCGCGCTCGGCGACGAACACGAGGCCGGGCCGGTCGCTGGCGGCAACGCCGGCCGGTGCCTTGCCGACGGCGATGCTGGCCAGCGGCGGTTGCGGGTCGGCGATGCTGGAAGAGGGGCCGGAAGACGTGCCAGAGACCGTGCCGTCGAACACCAGCAAGCGGTTCGCGAACCAGTCGGCTGCGTAGACGCGCGAACCGTCGGCCGAGGCGTCGATGCCGACCGGCCCGTCACCGGCCGCCAGCGTCGCGACGACCCGCTGCGTGCGCATGTCGATCACCGAGATCGTCTTGCTGTCGGGGTTGGAGACGAACACGCGACCGGTGC
>JANMWQ010000817.1:0-4211 GCA_031394085.1 Rhizobacter sp.
CCTGACAAAAAAACTGCGCGACAACCCGAAATTCAAGAACACGCCGATCCTGATCCTCACGACCGAATCGAGCGACCAGATGAAGCAGGCCGGCCGCAGTGCCGGCGCGACCGGCTGGCTCGTCAAACCCTTCGATCCGGCCAAGCTGATCGAAGTCATCAAAAAAGTGATCCGTTGAAGCCGGCACGCGACAGGAGCGAACATGGGTGAGATGACACAAGAAGGCGCGAACCTCGGCGCAGGCATCGACCTGAGCCAGTTCTACCAAGTCTTCTTCGAAGAAGCGGGCGAGAACCTCGACCGCATGGAGGCGCAGCTGCTCGAGATCGACCTCTCGGCGGCCGACGACGAAACGCTGAACTCGATATTTCGCTGCGCCCATTCGGTCAAGGGCGGCGCCGCCACCTTCGGCTTCGCCGATGTGGCCGAGCTCACGCACCAGATGGAAACGCTGCTCGACAAACTGCGCCGCCACGAACTCACGCCGACCGCGGCGATGGTCGACGTGCTGCTGCAGTCGGGTGACGCACTGCGCGCGCAGCTCGCACGCCACCAGGGCGCTGGCGGCGAGGCGGTCGACACGGCCGAGCTGCGGGTCAGCATCCGCGCGATGAGCTCGGGCCAGGCGCTCGCCGTCCCAGCCCCGGCCGCGAAGGCGATCGCGCCGAGCGCTGCCGCCTCGACCGGCGTCAGCCCGGCGCGTGAACTCGAAGTGCGCGTCGGTCCGCTCGACGACCCGGCGCAGGCCAACGAGCTGATCGCGCTGTTCAACGAGATCACCGACCTCGGCACGATCGAGGCGATCGACGGCGGCCAGCCGAGCGACGGCATCCGGCGCTTTCGCGTCGTCACGACCAGCACCGACGCCGACCTGCTCGACCTGTTCACCTTCCACGTCGCCCGCGACGAAGTGGCGCTGTTGCCGATGACCGCCGGCTACGGCTTCCACGCCGGTGCACCGGGCGCACCGGCCGAGGTGCCGCCGGCCGATCGGGACCCGGGCTACGGCTTCTTCGACAACGCGCCGGGCGCGCCGGGCAGCGTTGCCGCGCCCGCGGGCACCGACGCGTCGACGGTTGCGGCCGACGCCGCGAATGCCGCCGTCCACGCGGCGGCCCGTGCCCCGGCCCGCACTGAGAAAGCACCCGCTGCCGCGTTCGAATCGGCGACCTTGCGGGTCTCGGTCGAGAAGGTCGACCAGCTCATCAACCTGGTCGGCGAGCTCGTCATCACGCAGGCGATGCTGGCGCAGAACAGCAAGCAGATCGACACCGCGCTGTACCAGCAGCTCGTTGCCGGCCTGGCCGATCTCGACCGCAACACCCGCGACCTGCAAGAGTCGGTGATGTCGATCCGGATGATTCCGATGTCGATGGTGTTCAGCCGTTTCCCGCGCATGCTGCGCGACCTCGCGGCCAAGCTCGGCAAGAAGGTCGAGTTCGTGACCAAGGGTGAAGCGACCGAACTCGACAAGGGCCTGGTCGAGAAAATCACCGACCCGTTGACGCACCTGGTGCGCAACAGCTGCGACCACGGCATCGAAAGCCCGGCCGAGCGCCTCGCCAACGGCAAACCCGAGCACGGCACGATCACGCTCGCGGCCTCGCACCAGGGCGGCTCGATCCTGATCGAAGTCCGCGACGACGGCAAAGGCCTGTCGCGCACCACGCTGCTCAAGAAGGCGCGCGAGCGCGGCATCGACGCGCCCGATTCGATGACCGACGCCGACGTGTGGAGCCTGATCTTCGCGCCCGGCTTCTCGACCGCCGATGTGGTCACCGATGTCTCGGGCCGCGGTGTTGGCATGGACGTGGTGAAGAAGAACATCACCGCGCTCGGCGGCACGGTCGAGATCGACTCGGCCGAGGGCTGCGGCATGAGCGTCAAGGTGCGCCTGCCGCTCACGCTCGCGATCATGGACGGCATGTCGGTCGGCGTCGGCGACGAGGTCTACATCCTGCCGCTGTCGTCGGTGATCGAATCGTTCCAGGTCCAGCCGGGCAACGTCAAAACGATCGGCGGCAGCGGCCGCGTGATCGAGGTGCGCGCCGAATTCATGCCGGTGCTCGATCTGGAGCAGGTCTTCGGCGTGCCGAGGGCCGCCTTCCGCTCTGACGACCGCGCTGACGAAACAAGCACCGGCGGCATCATGGTCGTGGCCGAGGCCGAAGGCGGGCGCGTCGCGTTGCGGGTCGACCAACTGCTCGGCCAGCAGCAGGTGGTGGTGAAGAACCTCGAGTCGAACTACCGCCGCGTGCCCGACATCTCGGGCGCCACGATCATGGGCGACGGCCGCGTCGCACTGATCCTCGACGTCGGCAGCCTGGTGCGGCGCTCGCGCCACTGACGCCGGCACGACTCGGCTCGAACCTCTTCTCCTCCACTTGCGACCACTCCCATGACCCTGAACAACCTGCGCATCGGCCCGCGCCTCTCCATCGGCTTCGGCGCCGTGCTCGCGCTGCTGCTCGTGATCGTCGCGATCGCCTGCTGGCAACTGGGCCGCATCGCCGATGGCCTGACCGAACTGTCGAACCTGCACCAGCGCGCCGGCATCGCGCGTGAATGGGCCGGCAAGACCCAACTCAACGTCGCTCGTGCGATCGCGATCGCGAAGGCCAGCGGCCAGCCCGCGATCGAGGGGTTTTTCGCCCCGCAGATCAAGCGCACCTCGGCCGAGATCGGAGAACTGCAAAAGGCGATGGAGCGCGACATCGTCAGCGCCGAAGGCCAAGCGCTGATGGCCGCGGTGGCGAGCAAGCGCCAGGCCTACGTGACGGTGCGCGAAGCGCTGTTCGCGTTGGTGAAGCAGGCCGACATGCCCGCCGCCGATTCGCTGCTGAACAGCAGCGTGCTGCCCGCCTCCGAGGTCTACCTCGACGCGATGCGCGCGGTACAGCGCCACGAAGCCGATTTGGCCAGCGCGGAGGCCGAGAACCTGCAGCGCGGCATCGGCAACGCCCGCGACGCGCTGCTGGCGTTGCTGGCCGCCGCCATCGTGGTCGGCAGCGCGATGGCCTGGCTGATCGCGCGCTCGATCACCCTGCCGCTGCGGCAGGGGCTCGATGCGGCCGCGGTGATCGCCGGTGGCGACCTCTCGCAGCCGGTCGATTCGACCCACCGCGACGAGCTCGGCGACCTGCTGCGCGCGATCGGCAAGATGCAGGGCGCGCTGCACGGCGTGGTCGTGCAGGTGCGCCGCTCGACCGACAGCATCGGCACCGCCAGCGCCGAGATCGCCACAGGCAACCAAGACCTGTCGGTCCGCACCGAGCAAACCGCCTCGAACCTGCAGCAGGCGGCTTCGTCGATGGAGCAGCTGACCGGCACCGTCAAGCAATCGGCCGACTCGGCGCGCCAGGCGAACCAGTTGGCCTCGTCGGCGGCCGCGGTCGCGGCACGCGGCGGCGCAGTCGTCTCGCAAGTCGTCGCGACGATGGACGACATCAATGCGTCGTCGAAGCGAATAGCCGACATCATCGGTGTGATCGACGGCATCGCGTTTCAAACCAACATCCTCGCGCTCAACGCGGCGGTCGAAGCGGCGCGCGCCGGCGAGCAGGGCCGCGGCTTCGCGGTCGTCGCCAGCGAGGTGCGGTCGCTCGCCCAGCGCAGCGCCGAAGCCGCGAAAGAAATCAAGGGCCTGATCAGCGCCTCGGTCGAGAAGGTCGAAGGCGGCTCGCGACTCGTCGCCGACGCCGGCCGCACGATGACCGAGATCGTCGGCTCGGTGCAGCGCGTGTCGGACATCATCGGCGAGATCACCGCGGCCGCCACCGAGCAGAGCCAGGGCATCGGCGAGGTCAACACCTCGGTCAGCCAGCTCGATCAGATGACGCAGCAAAACGCCGCGCTGGTCGAGCAATCGGCCGCCGCGGCCGAGAGCCTGAAGGAGCAGGCGGCACGCTTGTCCGACGTGGTTGCGACCTTCCAGCTCGAACGCCCGGGGCCGACCTCGGCCCGACCACAGAGCCGCGCCAGCACACCGGCGCGCAAACCGGTGATGCCACTCGCGCGCAAGCCGGCGCCGGCGCCCGCAGCGCTCACGCGAGCGGTCGTGAAACCTATCGACGTGATAGCGCCCGCGGCGGTGATCGCTGCGCCGGCCGGCGGCGATTGGGAAACCTTCTGACGCGTTCGTGCCATCGGCCCTTCAGCTCAAGCTCGAACCGTCGATACACACACGAGAGCCGCGCCGCCAACCCCGCGGC
>JANMWQ010000848.1:0-2821 GCA_031394085.1 Rhizobacter sp.
CCACGCCGTGGCCCGCCGCGGGGCCCAGGCGGTGCGCCTGCTGGCCGTGGTGCTCGCCCGGGTGGTGGTGCAGGTGGCAATTTTGATCGCGCTGCACCGCGCACAGATCGTCCAGCCGACGCTGGCGTTGCAACCGCGGCCGCACCGGCCGTCGACGCGCCGAAGACGCCGGCCGTCAAACGTGTTCGCAAGGTGGCGGCACCCGATGCTGCACCGAGCGCGAAGCCCGACGCGAAAGGAGAATAAGCATGCTGCAACCTGCACGCAGAAAATACCGCAAAGAACAGAAGGGCCGCAACACCGGCGTTGCGACTCGCGGCGCGAACGTGTCGTTCGGCGATTTCGGCCTCAAGGCCACTGAGCGCGGCCGGCTGACAGCGCGCCAGATCGAAGCGGCACGCCGTGCGATTTCACGTCATGTGAAGCGCGGCGGCCGCATCTGGATCCGCATCTTCCCGGACAAGCCGATCTCGCAAAAGCCTGCTGAAGTTCGCATGGGCAACGGCAAGGGCAACCCCGAGTACTACGTCGCCGAGATCCAACCGGGCAAGGTCCTGTACGAGATCAACGGCGTCGCCGAAGAACTCGCTCGCGAAGCGTTCACGCTGGCCGCTGCGAAGCTGCCCTTGAAGTGCACCTTCGTGATGCGCCAGGTCGGCGCCTAAGGAGAGCACCCATGAAAGCATCTGAACTCCGCACCAAGGATGTCGCAGGTCTCCAGAAAGAGATCGGCGACCTGCTGAAGGCCCACTTCGGGCTGCGCATGCAAAAGGCGACGCAGAACCTGAGCAACCACACCCAGCTGGGCAACACGCGCCGTGACATCGCTCGCGCCAAGACCGTGCTGGCCCAGAAGAAGAAGGAAGCCGCCAAATGAGCGAGCCGCAAACCATCGCCACCGCGCCGGTTGCCCCGGAAGCCAAGGTGAAGAACACCCGCACGCTGGTCGGCAAAGTCGTTAGCGACAAGCGCTCTAAGACCATCACCGTCCAGATCGAGCGCCGTACCAAGCACGAGTTGTACGGCAAGATCGTCGCGCGCTCGAGCAAGTACCACGCGCACGACGAGAACAACGAGTACAAGATGGGCGACGTGGTCGAGATCGCGGAAACGCGTCCGATCTCCAAGACCAAGGCTTGGACCGTGACCCGCCTCGTCCAGAAAGCGATCGTGGTCTAAGCCACCGCCATCGCATCGAACGGTCGGACCGCTGATGCTGGCGTCCGGCCGTTTTTTATTCTCGATCCACCGCTTCAGGAGACAGGCACATGTTGAAAGTTGGCGACAAGCTGCCCGCGGGCAGCCTCTCTGAATTTATCGAGGTCGAAGGCAGCGGCTGTTCGCTGGGGCCGAATGCGTTCGACCTCGAGAAAGCAACCGCCGGCAAGAAGATCGCCGTGTTTGCGTTGCCCGGCGCCTACACGCCGACCTGCTCTGCCAAGCACGTGCCGGGCTATGTGGAGAACGCCGAGGCACTGAAGGTTGCCGGCGTCGACGAAATCTGGTGCGTGTCGGTCAACGACGCGTTCGTGATGGGCGCGTGGGGCCGCGAGCAGCACACCGCCGGCAAAGTCAGGATGATGGCCGACGGCAGCGCCGACTTCGCGAAAGCCACCGGTTTGACGCTCGACCTGACCGCGCGTGGCATGGGTCTGCGCTCGAATCGCTACTCGATGCTGGTCGTCGACGGCGTGGTCAAAACGCTCAACGTCGAAGCCCCAGGCAAGTTCGAGGTCAGCGACGCCGACACGATGCTGAAGCAGGCCAGGCAAGTGTGGGCCTGATGCCGTTGACTCGGTGCGAGAAAGTACTGCATAATCGCAGACTTCGCCGAAACCGGCCGCAAGCTCGTTCGAGCCAGCACCGATTTCGGATCTGACGATTCTTTTGCCCACATGCGGGCCCAAGACTGATCGCCAACTCTGGGCAACCAGATCGCCGGGACACCGGATGGCCATTAAGTTGGGGACAGGACAACATGATTCAAATGCAATCGCGACTCGACGTCGCCGACAACACTGGCGCGAAATCCGTCATGTGCATCAAGGTGCTCGGCGGCTCCAAGCGTCGTTACGCCGGCATCGGTGATGTGATCAAGGTCAGCATCAAAGAAGCTGCGCCGCGCGCTCGAGTGAAGAAGGGCGAGGTCTACAGCGCCGTCGTCGTTCGCACCGCCAAGGGCGTGCGCCGCCAGGATGGCTCGCTCGTCAAGTTCGATGGCAATGCCGCCGTGCTGCTCAACGCCAAGCTCGAGCCGATCGGCACGCGCATCTTCGGGCCCGTGACGCGCGAACTGCGCACCGAGCGCTTCATGAAGATCGTGTCGCTCGCGCCTGAAGAGCTCTGAGCCTGACTCGCTCCAGAGAACGACCCTAGAGACACAGGACAGGCAATGACCAAGATTCGCAAAGTCGACCAGGTCATCATCTTGACCGGTCGCGATAAGGGCAAGCGCGGTGCCGTGCTGCAACGCGTCGACGAAGAGCGCATCCTCGTCGAAGGTGTCAACGTGGTGAAGAAACACGTCAAGCCGAACCCGATGAAGGGCACGACTGGCGGCGTCGTCGACAAGACCATGTCGATCCACCAGTCGAACGTCGCCATCTTCAACGCCGCGACCGGCAAGGCCGCTGGCGTCGGCATCAAGCTCGGCGCCGATGTCAAGACGAACAAGATCACGCGCGTGCGTGTCTTCAAGTCGTGCGGCGCCGAGATCAAGGCCTAAGGGGTTCACATGGCTACCAAGCAAAAAGCAGCCGAGACCGGCAACAGTTCCGCACCGCCCAAGGTGGCGCGCCTTCAGGCCATCTTCCGCGACAAG
>JANMWQ010000115.1:0-7769 GCA_031394085.1 Rhizobacter sp.
ACGTTGTCTTCGGTGATGCGGGCCTGGCCGCGCATCGTCTTGACCAGTCGACTGAGCCGGTCGGTGAGGGTGGAAGCCATTGAGAAGGGGTCGCGGGCCGAGAAAGCTCGGACGCGAAAGTACACTGTGACCATGATTCTATCGTTGGGTACCGCCACGGCAGGCGCGTCGGCTTCCCTGGTTGCGCCGCTCTCGGCCTCGCTGTCCGCGGCTGCATGGGCGCTCGGCTTGCCGAGCCTGCTGGCGCTGGTCGGCTATGGCGCTGCGGCACTGGTGAACGAGCGCTTCGGTCGCGGCTTGCGCACCGCCTTGCTGGTCGGCTGGATCGCGCATGCGGTCGCGATCTTCGTCGACATCGCCGGCATCGGCAGCGAGGTCGTCGCCGCGCGCTTCGGCTTTGCGCCGGCGCTGTCGATGACCGTCTGGCTCGTGCTCGCGGTCTACGTGATCGAGAGCCGCTTCGTGCCGTTGCCGGGCGCGCGGCGCGCGCTCGCGGTGCTTGCCATCGTGGTCGTCGCGCTGGCGTGGATATTCCCCGGCGAGATCCGGGCGGCGGCGCCCTCGCGCTGGGCGCCGCTGCACTGGGCGCTCGGCCTCGCGTCATACGGTTTGTTCGGTGCAGCCGTGCTCCACGCCGCGATGCTCAACCGCGCCGAGCGGCTGATGCGGCCGGGCGCCGCCGCCGCTGCGATCGGTGCCAGCAAGGGCATGCCGCTGCTGCAACTGGAGCGGATGACCTTCCGCTTCGTCGGTGCTGGTTTCGTCGTGCTCTCGGCCGCGCTGGTTCTCGGCGCGTGGTTCGCCAATCCGTGGCGTTGGGATCACAAGACCGTGTTCTCGATGCTCGGCTGGCTCGTCTTCGCCGGCCTGCTCGCCGGCCGCCGCGCGTTCGGCTGGCGCGGGCCGGCGGCCACACGTGGCGTGTACGGCGGTGCGGCACTGCTGTTGCTGGCCTACGTGGGCTCGCGTTTCGTGCTCGAGGTGCTGCTGCATCGCGCGCCGGGCTGAAGGAATGCGGGCGTGAAGTTCTTGCTGCTGCTGATCGTCGTGGGCGTGCTGTTGTGGCTGTTGCGCGGCAGCTGGCGGCGTGCGCGGCCGCCGCGCGCGGAATCGAAGCCTGCCGAAACCAGAAAAGCGGCTGACGACGCGCCGCAGCCGATGCTGAGTTGCGCGCACTGCGGCCTCCACCTGCCGCGCGATGAGGCGCTGCCGGGCCGCGGCGGCGTGTTCTGCGGTGCGCCGCACCGCGAGGCTTTCGAGCGCGCGCATCCCGAGTCATGAGCAGCAGCGACCGCGCGGCCGAACGCCGGCACGCCGATCGGCGCCACCCCCGGAGACCGGTGGCGAGCGACGAATCGTGGTTCGGCGCCTTCAGCTCCGACGGTGACACGCACCTCCGCGGCGATTCACTGCCTCAGGGCGAACGACCGCTGCCGGAGCCGACTGGACCTGCGGCGCCTGCGCCCGCCGCCGACGACGACGAGCCCGTCCTCGACTCGCGCTTCTTGTCGCGCACCGCGGCGAAGGTGGTCGAGTCGGGGCAGACTGCGTTCGAACGGCTCTACCGCGCCTGCATTGCGGCGCGTGCAGCGCTCGGCCTCGCGCTGGTGGTGGCGCTCGCGATCGGCGGCTTGTTCGGCCTGCGCCCGACCCCGCCGGTGATCGCGATCAGCCTGACGTACGCGGTCTGCGCGATCGGTCTGTGGCTGTTGCCGCGCTACCGGCGGGTCGCCACGCCACGCACGATGGCCCATTTGCGCAGCCCGCAGTGGCTGGCCACGATCGGCGTCGACCTGCTGTGCTTCATGGCGCTGCACGTGCTTGCGCCAGGCTCGAGCCTGAACTACGTGGCGCTGCTGGTGCTGCCCGTGTTGATGGCCGGGGTGCTCACGCCGCGCACGATGGCGCTGGCGACCGCAGCCGCCGTGACGATCGCCTTGCTGGTCGCATCCTGGCTGTCGGTCGTGGCCGGTGCCGAGGGCACGGTGCAGATCACGCAGGCGGCATTGGCCGGCGCCGGCTTCTTCGTCATCACGGTGCTCGCCGGCGAGCTCGCCGGGCGGCTCGCGCGTGAAGAGCTCACCGCGCGCGGCAGCCTCGAGATGGCGCGCCAGCAGGCGCAGTTGAATCGCCTGGTGATCGAGGAGATGCAAGACGGCGTGCTCGTCGTCGATCGGCGTGGCCTCGTGCGGGCCGCGAACCCGGCCGCGCGGCGTTTGCTCGCGCCGAGTGGCATTTGCCGGCCGGCGCCGTTCCAGTTGCGCGGCGTGCAGGCCTGGGACGCGCTGGTCAAGACGGTCGAGCGCGCGTTCGTCGAGGCGGCGTGGCCCGAGGCCGGTCGCGACGTGGTGCTGCAGTTCGAGACCGGCTCGGTCAGCTCGCTCGGCGCACAGCGCACGCTGCGTGCGCGGGTGCGCTTCACGCGCAAGCGCGAGCCGCAGGCGATCGAAGAATTCTGCGTGCTGTTTCTCGAGGACGTGCGCAGCATGCAGGCGCGCAGTCGGCAGGAAAAGCTCGCAGCCATGGGGCGCGTTTCGGCCGGCATCGCGCACGAGATCCGCAACCCGCTGGCAGCGATCTCTCAAGCCAACGCGCTGCTCGCCGAAGACGCGACCGACCCGGCGCAGCGCCAGCTCATGCAGATGGTGAGCGACAACGTCGAGCGATTGAAGCGCATCGTCGACGACGTGATGGAGGTTGCGCCCGGCGTGTCGCCGGATGTCGGCGTGATCGACGCGAGCGCGCAGGTCGCCGCGGTCTGCAGCGAGTGGGCACGCGCCAACGGCGTGGCCCTCGGCCCGCACAGCGTGCTGCAGGTCGACTTGCCGTTCGAGCCGCTGGGCGTGCTGTTCGACGCCGAACACCTGCGCCGCGTGCTCGTCAACCTGCTCGACAACGCCTACCGCCACGCCAGCCGCGCGCCCGGCGCGATCCAGCTGCGGCTCGATTCGCGGCACGAGTCGCAGGCATTCCTGAGCCTCGCCAGCGACGGTGCGCCGATCCCGCCCGATGTCGAGCCGTATCTGTTCGAGCCGTTTTTCTCGACCCGCAGCCGCGGCACCGGATTGGGCCTGTATATTTGCCGCGAACTCTGCGAGCGCTATGGCGCCACGATCGACTACCGGCTTCGCGCCGAAGGGGTCGGCCAACGCAACGAGTTCTTCGTCGACATGCAGCGCCGGTCACTCGGCCAGATTCACCAGGCTTGAAGAACGCGGCCGACTCCACCCCCGTCATGACAAACCCTTCGCACTTCAGTTTGCTGGTCATCGACGACGAGCCCGATCTGCGCACGCTCTACGAACTGACGCTGTTGCGCGAGGGCTACGACATCGAGACCGCAGGCACGGTGCAGGATGCCTTGCTGCACTTGAAAGACCGCGTCTACAGCGCCGTGATCACCGACATGCGGTTGCCCGACGGCACCGGGCTCGACGTCCTGCGCTGGCTCGAAGAAAGCGGCCGGCGCGAGAAGACCATCGTCATCACCGCGTACGGCTCGGCCGAAAACGCGGTCGAGGCGCTGAAGGCGGGCGCCTACGACTACTTGACCAAGCCGGTCGACCTGAAGCAGTTTCGCGCGGTCGTGGCCTCGGCGCTCGGGCGTTCGGGCGGGGTCGGTGCGCCGACGATCGACCCGGCAACGCTGCCGTCGGAAAACGGCAAGCCCGCGGTTGCCGCGGCGCCGCGCGCGGTCGCATCCGCATCGGCGCCTGCACCTGCATCCACACCGGCACGCGCTCCGGCCCCCGCACCGGCCGCTCCGGTGAGCCAATCGCTGAACCGCATGGCCGGCCAGTCGTCCGCGATGCAGCAGGTGCGCACGCTGGTCGACAAGGTCGCACGCAGCATGGCGCCGGTGCTGGTGAGCGGCGAATCGGGCACCGGCAAGGAACTGGTCGCGCGCGCGATCCACGAGGTCAGCGTGCGCGCGGGTCAGCCCTTCATCGCGGTCAACTGCAGCGCGATCCCCGAGCAGCTGCTCGAGGCCGAGTTCTTCGGCTACCGAAAGGGCGCGTTCACCGGCGCGATGGAAGACCGCGAAGGCTTCTTTCAGGCGGCCAACGGTGGCACGTTGTTCCTCGACGAAATCGGCGACATGCCGCTGCCGATGCAGTCCAAGCTGCTGCGCGCGATCCAGGAACGCTCGGTGCGGCCGGTCGGCGCGGTGTCCGAGGTGTCGGTCAACGTGCGGCTGCTCAGCGCGACCCACAAAGACCTGGCGGCCGAGGTGCAAGCCGGCCACTTCCGGCAAGATCTCTACTACCGGCTCAACGTGATCCAGATTCGCGTGCCGCCGCTGCGCGAGCGGCTCGAAGACCTGGTTTCCATCAGCGAGCATGTGCTCGAACGCATCGCGCGCGACACCGGTGTGTCGCCGCCGCCGCGCCTGACGCGCGACGCGCTGGTGCACCTCGAACGCTATCCGTTTCCCGGTAACGTGCGTGAGCTCGAGAACCTGCTGCACCGTGCGGTGGCGCTGTCGGGCGGCGAGACGATCGATGTCTACGACCTCGGCTTGCCCGAGTCGGTGTTCACCGACAGCGCCGCGCAAGAACTCGATCTGATCACCGAGAACACACGTGGCGATGTGCTGCAACACGTGCGCGATCTCGCGCCGATGGTGCCGATCGAGGAGCCGCTGCCAAACGACATCGAGCACCACCTCGACGACGTCGAGCGCGACATCCTCGTGCGCGCGCTCGAACACCATCGCTTCAATCGCACCGCGGCAGGCGCGAGCCTGGGCCTTTCGCTGCGACAAATGCGCTACCGCATGGCGCGCCTGGGCGTGAACGTCGGCGGCGAGGCGGACCGCGAGTGAGCATGCGATGAAGAGGCCCGCGCGCGCGTCGCTGCTGGAGCGAGAAGGCTGGCGCGGCGGCTGGCGCACCGGGGCACGGCGCTGCGAATCGCCGAACTTCGGGCCGCGGCCCGAAGGCGTGGCGATCGATCTGGTGGTGCTCCATTCGATCAGCCTGCCGCCTGGCGAGTACGGGGGCGATGCGGTCGAGCGGCTGTTCACGAACCGGCTCGACTGGGCTGCGCACCCGTACTACGAACAAATCCGTGGCCTCGCGGTTTCGGCGCATTTCCTGATCCGCCGCGATGGCGAGTTGCTGCAGTTCGTCTCGTGCGACGCACGCGCCTGGCACGCGGGCGCATCGGTCTGGCGCGGGCGAAGCGACTGCAACGATTTCTCGATCGGCATCGAGCTCGAAGGCCTCGAAGGCGAGCTGTTCGACACGCCGCAGTACGTCGCGGTGGCCGCGTTGATCGATGCGCTCGCCGCGCGCTACCGGATCGACGCGGTGGTCGGGCACGAGCATGTCGCGCCCGGGCGAAAGAAGGATCCAGGGCCCGGGTTCGACTGGGTGCGCCTGCGGTCCATGGTGACGCGAGCCGATCGGTATTTTCCCGAAGCTGTTTTCGCGCCGCGTTGACCGTGCCGTTTTCTTGATGCTGCCGAGCGTGCGTCGACGCGCCTTCGCGCACTGAATCGCCCGTATCGCCACGGCTGGTGCGGGTCGGTGACAGCAGGGCCTGTGCCCATGCGGTCCGACCCCGAATCGGTCGCTTGGCACGGCAATGTGAGTGCCTGCAGCGCGCTCGTGCCCGACGCGTGTCACACGCTATAGGTAGTGTTAAAGTCAACGCCCGACCCCAGATATAGGGTCTGTGCCGATCGGTCGCGGAGGTCGACAGCGACCGCCGGCAGCAGCGTTGACACACCGTTTTTCAAAAGCCGCAGTCCAGACATTTCACTGCGCTAATTTGCCTCTTCAATGCGCTGACCGGCGATCGAGACGCTTCGATCCGCGACCTTTCCTTCCCCAAGAACATTCGACCTAAGAGGGCCCGCCATGCCAGCTGTATCCGCCACCACCCCCCAGCCCGCAACCGCCCAGCGACCCATGGCCGCCGTGCCCGCGGCAACGCCGTCGGTGTACCAGGGCTACCAGATCATTCGCCGCAACGGCGCGGTTGTTTCCTTCGAGCCGAACAAGATCGCAGTCGCGCTCATGAAGGCGTTTCTGGCGGTGCACGGCACGCAGGGCGCGGCCTCGGCCAGCGTGCGCGAAACGGTCGACGGCCTGACCGAATCGGTCGTGCGTGCGCTGCTGCGCTCGCGCGCCGGCGGCGGCAGCTTCCACATCGAAGACGTGCAGGATCATGTCGAACTCGGCCTGATGCGCGGTGGTCACCATGAAGTAGCGCGCGCCTATGTGCTGTACCGCGAACGCCGCACCCAGGAGCGCGCGAAGCAGAGCCACCCGTCGACGACGCTTGCCGAGCCGGTGCTGACGGTACTCGACGGCGGCCAGCGCGTGCCGCTCGATTTCGCGCGGCTGCAAACCGTGATCGATTCGGCCTGCGCGGGCCTGGGCGCTGAAGTCAAGCCCGATCCGATCATGGCCGAGACCAAGCGCAATCTGTATGACGGCGTGCCGATCGACGAAGTGCACAAGGCCTCGATCCTCGCCGCGCGCACGCTGATCGAGAAAGACCCGGGCTACACGCGCGCGACGGCGCGGCTGCTGCTGCACACGATCCGCCGCGAGATCCTCGGCGAAGAGGCGCTGCATTCCGACATGCACACCCGCTACGCCGAATACTTTCCCGGATTCATCAAGAAGGGTGTGCAGGCCGAGTTGCTCGACGAGAAGTTGCTTCAGTTCGACCTGCCGCGCCTCGGCGCCGCGCTGAAGGCCGATCGCGATCTGCAGTTCGACTACCTCGGTCTGCAAACGCTGTACGACCGCTACTTCCTGCACATCGAAGAACAGCGCATCGAACTACCGCAAGCCTTCTACATGCGCGTCGCAATGGGCTTGGCGCTCGGCGAGATCGACCGCGAAGCCCGCGCGATCGAGTTCTACGAGGTGCTTTCGAGCTTCGACTTCATGAGCTCGACGCCGACGCTGTTCAACGCCGGCACGCGCCGCTCGCAGCTGTCGAGCTGCTACTTGACGACCGTCGCCGACGACCTCGACGGCATCTACGAAGCACTCAAAGAGAATGCGCTGCTGAGCAAGTTCGCTGGCGGTCTCGGCAACGACTGGACCAACGTGCGTGCGCTCGGCAGCCACATCAAGGGCACGAACGGCAAGAGCCAGGGCGTGGTGCCGTTTCTGAAGGTCGTCAACGACACGGCCGTCGCCGTCAACCAGGGCGGCAAGCGCAAGGGCGCGGTTTGCGCGTACCTCGAGAGCTGGCACCTCGACCTCGAAGAGTTCCTCGAGCTGCGCAAGAACACCGGCGACGACCGCCGCCGCACGCACGACATGAACACCGCGAACTGGATCCCCGACCTGTTCATGAAACGCGTGATGGACGGCACCGACTGGACCCTGTTCTCGCCCAGCACCTGCCCCGACCTGCACGACAAGTTCGGCCACGCCTTCGAGGCTGCCTACACCGGCTACGAAGCCAAGGCCGCACGCGGCGAGATCAAGCTCTTCAAAGCGATGCCGGCGCGCGACCTGTGGCGCAAGATGCTCTCGATGCTGTTCGAGACCGGCCACCCGTGGATCACGTTCAAGGACGCCTGCAACGTGCGCTCGCCACAGCAGCATGTCGGCGTGGTGCACTCGAGCAACCTGTGCACCGAGATCACGCTGAACACCAGCGAGACCGAGATCGCGGTCTGCAACCTCGGCTCGGTGAACCTGGTGCATCACCTCGGTGTCGATGCGAACGGCGTGCGCGGCATCGACCACGTCAAGCTGCGCAAGACCGTGTCGACCGCGATGCGCATGCTCGACAAC
>JANMWQ010000153.1:0-1582 GCA_031394085.1 Rhizobacter sp.
ACATCCAGACGGTGTGGGGCGTGGGCTACGTCTTCGTACCGGACGGCACGAGCTGATCGGCTGCCGATGCGGCTCCTTCGGGAGCCGTTTTTTGTCTGGTAGCCTGCTTCGTCGATGAAGTCCAACAAGTTCGCCCTCAGCCTGTTCTGGCGCACCTTCGTGCTGATCGCGCTGCTGCTCGTCAGTGGCGTGTTCGCGTGGACGCAAACCTTTCGCGCACTCGAGTTCGAGCCGCGTGCCACGCAGCAGGCGCAGCAGATCGCGAGCCTGGTGAAGCTCGCGCGCGCGGCGCTGCAGTCGAGCGACGGCATCAACCGCGTGGCGCTCATCAAAGGCATCTCGACCCAGGAATCGCTCAAACTCGCGCCGCGCGAGCCCGGCGACAAATCGGAACCTTACGAGGTCGATCGCGCGACCCGCGCGATCGGCCACCAACTGCGCGGTGAGCTCGGCGCCGACACGCTGGTCGCGAGCTCGGTGAACGGCGCGACCGGGTTGTGGGTCGGTTTTTCGATCGAGAAGGACCCGTTCTGGCTGCAGGTCGACCCGACGCGCCCCGGCCCGATCCTGTGGAGCACGCTGACCTTGTGGGTCAGCATGGCGCTGCTCGCGACCGTGCTCGGCTCGGCGGCGATCGCGCGGCTGATCAACCAGCCGTTGAAAGAACTCTCGTTCGCCGCCAGCCGCATCCGCGAAGGCGAGTTCGATTCGCGGCTCGACGAAAACACGCTGACGAGCGAGATCCGGCAGGTCAACATGGGCTTCAACCGGATGGCGCGCGAGCTCGCGAAGGTCGAACAAGACCGCGCAGTGATGCTCGCCGGCATCTCGCACGACCTGCGCACGCCGCTGGCACGCTTGCGTCTGGAAGCCGAGATGAGCGTGCACGACGAAGAGGCCAAGCACAACATGGCGCTCGACATCGACCAGCTCGACGCGATCATCGACAAGTTCATGGACTACGCCCGCCCCGGCGAGAGCAAGCTGATGCCGGTGCACCTCTCGAGCGTGGTCGACCGCGAGATGGCGGCGTTCCGCGACACCAGCCAGATCCGCATCGCTTCGCGCGTGGCGATCGACACCAAGGTGTTGGCCGACGACATCGAGCTCGGCCGGGTGCTGCAAAACCTGTTCGAGAACGCGCGCCGCTACGGCCGCTCGACCGACACTGGTATCGCGCGCGTGAACGTGAGCTACGCGCGCACCGGGCCGTGGGTGATCCTGACCGTGCGCGACTTCGGCCAGGGCGCGGACCCGAACAAGCTCGCGCAGCTGACCACGCCGTTCTTCCGCGGTGACGCTGCGCGCACCGCGGCCACCGGCGCGGGCCTCGGCCTCGCGATTGTCGACAAGGCCGTGCAGCGCATGGGCGGCACCTTCGAGCTGGTCAACGCGCCCGATGGCGGGTTGATGGCGCACATCCGGCTGAAAAAGGCGCCTTGACGGCGCGTTGAACGCGCGTGCCGATCACGGCATTCAGCCGCGCCACAGCATGCACACGGCGCGCGCCTCGATCGCTTGCCCGAGCCCGACCGGCCCCATCTGCTCGGCGGTCTTGGCCTTCACGCTGACCTGATCGACG
>JANMWQ010000272.1:0-2728 GCA_031394085.1 Rhizobacter sp.
CGAACTGTTCTGCCGCTACCGCGCCCGCAATTTCCCCGAGACGCTGAACGCGGCCGAGCAAACGCAGTGGCTCGACCACTGTGCGCACCGGCTGCACGACGGTGCCGGCGGCGGGCTCACGCTCGAAGCGTTTTTCGAGCAAGTCGACGTGCTCGGCGAAGCGGGCGACGATGGCGACGAGCGCCGACAAGACATCCTCGGCGCGTTGGTCGACTACGCGACGCAGATCGCGCCCGAGCGCGCTTGACGATCGGCTTCGACGCGGCTCACCCGGCCCCGGATCAAGCCGCCGACGATGCGGCCGAGGCCGCCGGCGAAGGCGCGGATGCAGCCGGCGGCGGCGCGATCGGCAGCAGGGGCGGGTCGGTCTTCGTTGGTTCGACCAGATCGGAATCCGCCGCCAGATAACGCTGCAGCAGCGTGAAGAAGCGGTCGTAGAAGGGCGCCGATGTGACGGTCTCGCTAGCGACCTTGACCAACGCATCGTCGCTCGACGAGAACGGCAGCGAGAGCGAGCCGATCGGTCCGACGCCCACGCTCGCGGAGTTGCTGCTCTTTTTCAGCGCGTAACGGTCCTGCAGCGCATTGACGAACGCGATCGCCTTTTTGCCGCCGCGGCCGTCGGGCGCGCAGGTCGCGCTGAACTCGATCTCGACATGCGTCTCGGGCTCGGGCTGGAAGTTCTTGCGGCCCCGCACGTGCTCCGGGTCGGCCGTCACGATCACGAAGCCCTGGCTCAGCAGCGCGCGCCGCGCCGCCTCGCAGGTTTCGGGCGGCGTTCTCTCGAAGCTGCGAGAGTGCGTCGTGGTCGAGCTGAAGGCTTCGGTTTCGGCCTTGACGCGGCTCGCGTTCGAGGCGCACGAAGAAAGCACGAAGGCTGCGGTGGCGGCCACCAGGGCAGCCCACGCCAGCGAGGGCCGGCGCACGGATGGCACCGTCATGCGGCGACCGTCGAGGCCGCGTCGGTGAACTCGTCGATCCGGTCGAAATTCAAGTAGGTGTAGACCGTGTCGCTCGCGGCGGTGAGCACGCCCATGTCGACCATGTACTCGGCGCGCGTCGGGATGCGGCCGAGCTTGGCGCAGATGGCCGCGAGCTCGGCCGAGCCGAGGTACACGTTGGCGTTCTTGCCGAGCCGATTCGGAAAGTTGCGCGTGCTCGTCGAGAACACGGTCGCGCCTTCTTTGACCTGCGCCTGGTTGCCCATGCACAGGCTGCAGCCCGGCATTTCCATGCGTGCGCCGGCATTGCCGAGCACACCGTAGTGGCCCTCGTCGCTGAGCTTTTTCGCGTCCATCTTGGTCGGAGGTGCGACCCACAGCTTGACGGGAATGTCGCGCTTGCCTTCGAGCAGTTTGCTGGCCGCGCGGAAGTGGCCGATGTTGGTCATGCAGGAGCCGATGAAGACTTCGTCGATCACCGCACCGGCCACGTCGGAGAGCGTCTTCACGTCGTCCGGGTCGTTCGGGCAGGCGACGATCGGTTCAACCACGTCGGCCAGGTCGATCTCGATCACGGCGGCGTACTCGGCATCGGCATCGCCCTCGAGCAACTGCGGATTCGCGAGCCAGGCCTCTTGCGCGGCGATGCGGCGTTGCAGTGAGCGCGCATCTGAGTAACCGTTCGCGATCATCCACTTCATCATCGTGATGTTGCTGGTGATGTACTCGGCGATCGGCGCCGGGTTCAGGTGCACGGTGCAGCCGGCGGCACTGCGCTCGGCCGAGGCGTCGCTCAGCTCGAAGGCTTGCTCGACCTTCAAGTCGGGCAGGCCTTCTATCTCCAGAATGCGGCCCGAGAAGATGTTCTTCTTGCCCTTCTTTTCGACGGTGAGCAGGCCCGCCTTGATCGCGTACAGCGGGATCGCGTTGACCAGATCGCGCAGCGTCACGCCGCGCTGGGTGGCGTCCGCCATCGTGCCCTTGAAGCGCACCAGCACGCTCTCGGGCATGTCGAGCGGCATCACGCCTGTTGCGGCTGCGAAGGCCACGAGCCCCGAGCCCGCCGGGAAGCTGATGCCGATCGGAAACCGGGTGTGCGAATCGCCGCCGGTGCCGACGGTGTCGGGCAGCAACAGGCGGTTCAGCCAACTGTGGATCACACCGTCGCCCGGGCGCAGCGAGATGCCGCCGCGGGTGCTGATGAAATCGGGCAACTCGTGGTGCATCTTCACGTCGACCGGCTTCGGATACGCCGCGGTGTGGCAGAACGACTGCATCACCAGATCGGCGCTGAAGCCGAGGCAGGCGAGGTCTTTGAGCTCGTCGCGCGTCATCGGGCCGGTGGTGTCTTGCGAGCCCACCGAGGTCATGCGCGGTTCGCAATACGTGCCAGGGCGCACGCCTTGCTGCGCGCCGTTGACGACAGGCAGGCCGCACGCCTTGCCGACCATCTTCTGGCCGAGGCTGAAGCCGCGCTTCGTGTCGACGGGGTTTGTGGGCAGGCGGAACTGTGTGCTGGTCGGCAGGCCGAGCGCTTCACGCGCCTTGGCGGTCAGGCCGCGGCCGATGATCAGCGGGATGCGGCCGCCGGCGCGCACTTCGTCGAACAGCACGTCGCTCTTGACGGTGAACTCGGCGATGACCTGTCCGTTCTTCAGCGCCTTGCCTTCGTAGGGGCGCAACTCGACCACGTCGCCCATGTTCATCTGGCTCACGTCGAGCTCGATCGGCAATGCGCCCGAGTCTTCCATCGTGTTGTAGAAGATCGGCGCGATCTTGGCGCCGAG
>JANMWQ010000293.1:0-1884 GCA_031394085.1 Rhizobacter sp.
GCACCGGCGATGGTCGGCTCAGGCGTCTACGCGGGCGTGTTCTCGCTCGAATACGGCCACTCACGCACCGACCCCGACGGCAAGACGCTCGGCGACGAGCTCGCGCGCATCGGCTACCTGGGCCGCGAGCCGATGGGCAACCGGCCGGTGCATGCGTTCTTCGAAACGCACATCGAGCAGGGCCCGATCCTGGAGGCCGAGGGCCAGACGATCGGCGTCGTCACCGATGCGCAAGGCCAGCGCTGGTACGAGCTGGTGCTGACCGGGCAAGACTCTCACGCCGGCCCGACGCCGATGCCAGTGCGCAAGGACGCGCTGCTCGGCGCGGCCAAGGTGATCCAGCTCGTCAACGAAATCGGCCTGGCGCACGCGCCGCGCGCGGTTTCGACGGTCGGCATGCTCAACGTCTACCCGAACTCGCGCAACGTGATCCCGGGCAAGGTGTTCTTGACGGTCGATTTCCGTTGCCCCGACAACGCCGAACTCTTGCAGATGGATGCCGAGTTGAAGGCCGGTGTCGCGAAGATCGCGGCGGCGGGCAAGCTCGAACACGACCTCCAGCAGATCTTTCAGTACGACTGCGTGCACTTCGACGAGAGCTGCGTCGAGATGGTGCGCGCCGGCGCCAAGCGGCTCGGCTACTCGACGCGCGAGATCGTCTCGGGCGCCGGCCACGACGCCTGCTACATGAGCCAGGTTACACCGACCGCGATGGTCTTCGTGCCCTGCATCGGCGGCATCAGCCACAACGAGATCGAAGACGCGAAACCCGAGTGGATCGAAGCCGGTGCCAACGTGCTGTTCCAGGCGATGCTGGCGAAGGCCAACGAGTTACCCGAGGTGTTTCGGTCTAACGCCACGGAAGCGTTGGCGTGATGGTGAACGTTCAAGCCTTTTTTGGGGAGGTCACTTTATGAACATCCTGATCCGCGGCGGCACCGTCATCAATGCCGAAAGCAGCGCCCGCGCCGATGTGCTGACACAAGACGGCCTGATCGCAGCCATCGGCCCCAACCTCGAAGCGCCTGCCGGCTGCACCATCGTCGACGCCGGTGGCGCGTTCGTGATGCCGGGCGGGATCGACCCGCACACCCACATGGAGCTGCCCTTCATGGGCACCGTGACGAAAGACGATTTCTACAGCGGCACGTCGGCGGGCGTCTCGGGCGGCACGACGATGATCATCGACTTCGTGATCCCCGACCCGAAGCAGTCGCTGATGGAAGCGTGGCGCAACTGGAACGGCTGGGCCGAGAAGAGCGCATCCGACTACAGCTTTCACGTCGCCGTGACGTGGTGGGACAAGAGCGTGCACGACGACATGGGCACGCTCGTGCGCGAGCACGGCGTGAACAGCTTCAAGCACTTCATGGCCTACAAGAACGCGATCATGGCCGACGACGAAGTGCTGGTGAACAGCTTCACCCGCGCACTCGAACTCGGCGCGCTGCCGACCGTGCACGCCGAGAACGGCGAGCTCGTGTTTCAGATGCAGAAGCGCCTCGTCGAGCAAGGCATCACCGGCCCCGAGGCGCACCCGTTGTCGCGCCCGCCCGCGGTCGAGGCCGAGGCGGCCGAGCGCGCGATCCGCATCGCCGAGGTGCTGGGCACGCCGCTGTACATCGTGCACGTGTCGAGCCAGGATTCGGTCGACGCGATCATCCGCGCGCGCAGCCACGGCCAGCGCGTCTACGGCGAGGTGCTGGCGGGGCATTTGACGATCGACGAGTCGGTCTATCGGCACAAAGACTGGAACATCGCCGCGGCCCACGTGATGAGCCCGCCGTTCCGCGCCAAGCATCATCAGGAAGCGCTGTGGGGCGCGCTCGCCGCCGGCCACCTGCACACGACCGCGACCGACCACTGCGCGTTCTGCAACGAGCA
>JANMWQ010000339.1:0-4017 GCA_031394085.1 Rhizobacter sp.
CCAGCCAAGGGTTGGAGCGCGTCTCTTCGCCGCCACCTTCGTACTCGACCAGCCGGCCCGAACTCATGATCAGCGGAAAGGTCTTGCCGATGTCCTTGTTCTTCTCCTGCACGCTCTTGAACAGCGTGGGCAGGCGCCAGAAGGTCTTCTTGTCGTCGTGCGTCGGGTACTTGGCGACGAGGTCGGGGCGAGTCGAGTACAGCGCCTCGCGGTGCTGCGGGATCGGATCGGGGAAGTTCCAGACCACCGCGCGCGCCTTCGCGTTGCCGAACGGGTGGCAGCCGTGCTTTAGTGCCACGCGCTGGATGCCACCCGAAAGATCGGTCTTCCAGTTCTTGCCCTCGGCCGCTTTCTTTTCGGCGTCGGTCAGGTCGTTCCACCAGCCGAGCTTCTTCAGCAGGATGTGGTCGAACTCGGGGTAGCCGGTCGTGATCTCGGAACCCTTGGAATACGAGCCGTCTTCGGCAAGCAGGTTCGCGCCTTCACGCTCGACGCCGAAATTGGCGCGGAAATTACCACCGCCCTCCATCACGTGCTTCGAGGTGTCGTAGAGGTTCGGCGACCCGGGGTGCTTGATTTCGGCTGTGCCGTAGCACGGCCACGGCAGGCCGAAGTAGTCGCCGTCGAGCGAGTAGCCGGTTTCTTTGTCGATGCCGCCCTTCGCCTTGAGCGTCTTCACGTCGAAGACGTTCATGTTGCGCATGTGCGCCTTGAGGCGCTCCGGGCTCTGGCCGGTGTAGCCGATGGTCCAGACGCTGCGGTTGATCTCGCGCAGGATCGACTCGACCTCGGGCTCCATCATCCCGCCCTTGCCGGCCACCAGCTTGTGGCTCTTGCTCAGCTCCTTGTCGAAGCCGAGCTTGCCGGCGAGCTGGTACATGATCATGTGATCGGTGCGCGAATCCCAGAGCGGCTCGATCACCTTCTCGCGCCATTGCAGCGAACGGTTCGAGGCCGTGCACGAACCGCTGGTCTCGAACTGGCTCGCTGCCGGCAAAAGATAGGTCACGCGATTCGGGTTGAGCTCGCCCGCCGCGCTCGGCATCGCCGCCATCGCGGCGGTCGCCGACGGATACGGGTCGATCACGACCAGCAGGTCGAGCTTGTCCATCGCTTTCTTCATCTCGAGACCGCGGGTCTGCGAGTTCGGTGCGTGGCCCCAGAAGAACAGGCCGCGCAGGTTGCTGTCCTGATCGATCAGCTCGTTCTTCTCGAGCACGCCGTCGATCCAGCGCGAGACGGTCATGCCGGGCTTGGTGAGCATGCCGGGCGCGTACTGCTTCTTGATCCACTCGAAGTCGACGTCCCACACTTTCGCGAAGTGCTTCCAGGCGCCTTCGGCCAGGCCGTAGTAGCCGGGCAGCGAGTCGGGGTTGGGCCCGACATCGGTCGCGCCCTGCACGTTGTCGTGGCCGCGGAAGATGTTGGTGCCGCCGCCACTCACGCCGACGTTGCCAAGCGCGAGCTGCAGGATGCACGAGGCGCGAACGACCGCGTTGCCGGTCGTGTGCTGGGTTTGGCCCATGCACCAGACGATCGTGCTCGGGCGGTTCTCGGCGAGCGTTTTCGCGGTCTTGTAGCAGGTGGCCTCGTCGACGCCGCAGGCCTCCAACACCTTGTCGGGCGTCCACTTCGCCATGACGTCGGCCTTGACTTTTTCCATGCCGTAGACACGGTCGGCGATGTACTTCTTGTCTTCCCAGCCGTTGGCGAACACGTGGTAGAGCACGCCGAAGACGAACGGGATGTCGGAGCCACTGCGGATGCGCACGTAGTCGTCGGCCTTGGCCGCCGTGCGGGTGAAGCGCGGGTCGACGACGATCACCTTGCAGCCTGTCTCCTTGGCGTGCAGCATGTGCAGCATCGACACCGGGTGCGCTTCGGCGGCGTTCGAGCCGATGTACATCGCGGCCTTCGAGTTGCGCATGTCGTTGTACGAGTTCGTCATCGCACCGTAGCCCCAGGTGTTGGCAACACCCGCGACCGTGGTCGAGTGGCAGATGCGCGCTTGGTGGTCGCAGTTGTTGCTGCCCCAGAGGCTCACCCACTTGCGCAGCAGGTAGGCCTGCTCGTTGCTGTGCTTGCTCGAGCCGACGATGAACACCGAATCGGGCCCGCTCTGCTTTTTCAGCTCGATCATCTTGGCGCTGATTTCGCCCAGCGCCTGATCCCAGCTGATCTTCTCGTACTTGCCGTTCACCAGCTTCATCGGCGTGCGCAGGCGGTACTCACCGTGGCCGTGTTCGCGCAGCGCGGCGCCCTTCGCGCAATGCGCGCCGAGGTTGATCGGCGAATCGAACACCGGCTCCTGGCGCACCCAGACGCCGTTCTCGACCACCGCGTCGACCGCGCAGCCGACCGAGCAATGACCGCAGACGGTGCGCTTGACCTCGACCTTGCGCGCGGCACCAGCGACCGGCGCATCAGCGGCGTGGGCCTTTTTTTGCACCAGCGTCAGCTGCGAGGCGGCGAGGCCTGCGCCCACCCCCATGCCGGAACGGCGCAGAAACGCACGGCGGTCCATCGTCGGAATCGCTCGGCTCACACCGCGCGAGAGGCTGTTGACCAGACCGCTTGGAAAAGCCGATCCGGCGTGGTTCGATTTGCGAGTCAGCAGCATGTTGGCCTCAGGCGCGGGTGGTTTCGTAGTAACGCAAGACGTGGTCGGTAACCTGGTAGCCGCCGCTGGTGTCGACGGCTTTCTTCGCCGTGGCTGCCGCGGTCGCCGCGACCGGGGCCGTGCCGGACAAGGTTTTCGCCGCCAGCACGGCCGCGCCGACGGCACCGGCGCCGATCAGCAGGCCGCGGCGCTTCAGCGGGGAGGCGGCAGGGGTGGCGGGAAGCTTGGAACGGTCAGCGGTCGGGTCGCTCATGGCGAAGTGCTCCGGGTCGGGCGCAGTCCCGGGCACGGCGGTGCCGAACTGGGGATGTACGCGAAGGTGGACTGAATGTATGCAACTTGTTTCATAACGTCATCAGGGTCAGTCCGTAAGCCTTGCGGATCAGTGCGGTGTCAGTTTGGTGAAAGGCATGCTGTCATGCATCGAGCAGGTCGAAGCCTTGAGACTCGACCGCGAAGAAATCGCGCGCGAAGCCGGCGACGGCGCGATAGAAATCGGCTTTCGGCTGCGCGGCGATCGCATCGCACAGCAGCTCGACCCACGGCCGCAGGTGTGCATTGAAGAAGCGCTGCTGGCTGGCGAGGTTGCTGACGCCCAGGTCGTCGCCGGCGATCAGGTAGCGCATCACCTCGCAGAGGCTGGCGATGTGGTCTTCGGTTTCGAGCACGCCGAGTGGGCGCTCCAGGCCAAGCGCCGCGAGGGCGCTGCGCAGTTCGACCAGCGGCTTCTCGTTCAGCGTGCCCGCGATGAACCAGGAGCCGTACAGGAAGATCTCCGGCTTGCCGACACCGCCGAACAGCGCCGCGTATTCGGCGTGAATCTGTTCGATCGTCAAGCGGCGGGTCGCGCTAACCACCTCCGACCAGCTCGCCTCCAGAAACCCGCCGGCCGACGGCGCCTCGGTGACCGCGACGCGCAACTGCGCATCCAGCTCGGCAGAAGGCGGCGCAATGAACAGACCCGCGAGCAAGCCGTAGACCTCGGCGCGCGCGATCTCCTCGCGGTCGTCGGGCGGGCTGCTGAAGCTGAGCGCCTGACCTGATGCGTCAGACATCGGTGATCCTGACTTCGTTCATAGATCCGTAATCCTCACTTCGTTCGGGTTCGTGTGGATGTCGATCACCCGGCAGTCGCCGCACATCCGCAGCCGATCGGCGCCAGCGCCCTGGAACATCGGGTGCGCGCCGAGCTTGCCGACCATCAGCTCGATCGCCTTCAGCGTGCCGAACGGTTTGCTGCAGCGAATGCAGCGGTACGGCTCGACCTCGTTCAGCACCCGCGCCTGCTTGCGGGCCTTGCCGCCGTCGGCCAGCCACAGGCGCGGCTCCAGCGTGATCGCGTCTTCCGGGCAGGTGCTGGCGCACAGGCCGCACTGCACGCAGTTCTTTTCGATGAA
>JANMWQ010000352.1:0-1522 GCA_031394085.1 Rhizobacter sp.
CTGCCGGCCGCCGACGTTGTCAACAAGCTGGCCGACAACTCGGTGCTCGGCAGGGTGCTTGCGACCGGCCTGCGCGCCGTGATCGCCGAGCCGCGCATGAGCGAGCGCGCGCTGCGCGACACGTTCGAGTCGGCCGGCCGCGCCGCGGTGCACAAGCTCGAGCGCTACCTCAACGCGCTCGGCACGATCGCCTCGGCCGCGCCGCTGCTCGGGTTGATGGGCACCGTGATCGGCATGATCGAGATCTTCGGCTCGCAGACGCCCACCGGCAACAACCCGGCTCTGCTCGCGCACGGCATCTCGATCGCGCTTTACAACACCGCGTTCGGGCTGATGATCGCGATCCCGTCGCTGATGTTCTACCGCTACTTTCGCGGCCGCGTCGACGGCTACACGCTCGACATGGAGCAGGCCTCCGACCGGCTCGTGCCGCATTTGATGCGCTTCGTCGTCGATCGCCGCCAGAGCAGCTGAAGGAGGCGCGCGATGCCGATGAACTTCCGCAAGGCGCGGCCCGAAGAGCCTGAGATCAACCTGATTCCGTTCATCGACGTGCTACTCGTCGTGCTAATTTTCCTGATGCTGTCGACCACCTATTCCAAGTTCACCGAACTGCAGATCACGCTGCCGGTGGCCGACAGTGAGAAGCTGCGCGATCGGCAGCGCGAGGTGATCGTCGCGGTCTCGGCCGACGGGCGCTACTCGGTCAACCGCAAGCCGGTCGAAGGCCGCAGCGTCGAGGCGTTGACGGCTGAGCTGGTCGCTGCGGCCGCCGGCGCGAACGACGCGGTCGTGATCGTCTCGGCCGACGCGACCGTCGCGCACCAGAGCGAGATCAACGTGATGGACGCAGCCCGGCGCGCGAACCTGCCGCGCCTGACCTTCGCGACGCAAACGTCGTCGGGCGGCGAAGCGCGCTGATCGCGCCTGCGGCGCAGCGCCTTGCCCCACCCGCTCACACCCGCGCAACGGCTGCAATCGGCGTGGCTGACGCGCGGCCCGCTGGCGCATGCACTGCTGCCGCTCGCGCTGATGTACGGCGCCGTCACGGGGATGCGGCGCGCGCTGTACCGCATCGGCGTGCTGAAGACTCACGCCCTGCCCGTGCCGGTGATCGTCGTCGGCAACCTGATCGCAGGCGGCGCCGGCAAGACGCCGACGGTGATCGCAGTCATCGATGCATTGCGCCGCCACGGCCGCACGCCGGGCATCGTCTCGCGCGGCTACGGCCGGAGCGGTGAGGCATGCCTGGAAGTGCAGCCCGGCATGCCGGCATCGGAGTGCGGTGACGAGCCTTTGCTGATGCACTTGCGCACCGGCGTGCCGGTCGTCGTCGGGCGGGATCGCGTCGCTGCTGCTCGCCTGCTGCTAGAGCGGCACCCCGAGGTCGATGTGATCGTCGCCGACGACGGCCTGCAACACCTGCGGCTGGCCCGCACGGCCCAGGTGCTGGTGTTCGACGAACGCGGCGTCGGCACCGGCTGGCTGCTGCCGGCCGGGCCGCTGCGCGAACCGCTTGCGC
>JANMWQ010000370.1:0-2164 GCA_031394085.1 Rhizobacter sp.
AAACGCCGACAACGTGAACCGGTTCGACAGGTAGAAGTAGCCCATCGAGGCGATCATCAGGTACACATCGCGCGCGGCCACGTCGGTGCGAAACAGCTTTAGCTGAACGCCGCGCGCCAGCACCTCACTGAGCACGCTGACCGCCGGCGACGAGTATTCGCGCGCCCGCAGCGACTTCGAGATGTGCTTGCCGCGGTGCAGGTTCTCGGTGTTGAGCAGCGTGATGAACTCGGGGTGCTTCTGGTAGTGCACCCACATGAAGCGGATCACCGCTTTCAGCGCATCGACCGGGTGCGCATCGGCCAAGGAGAGCTTCGACTCGGCCTCGTTGAACCGCCGGTACATCTCTTCGAGCACGGCGATGAACAGGCCTTCCTTGCTGCCGAAGTAGTAGTAGATCATCCGGTCGTACGACTTCGCCGCCATCGAGATCTGCTCGACGCGACCGCCCGCGAAACCGTGCTTCGCGAACACCTTGGTCGCCGCGCGAAGAATGCTCTCGCGCGTGGCCGCCGCCGCCTGGGCTCTTACACCCAGCGGCCGTGTGGGCGTCATTGTTCGGCGAATGCTCGCTCGATGACGAACGCGCCGGGCGTCGACGTGTTGCCTTCCTTGAAGCCGCGCGCTTCCAGCATGTGCTTGAGGTCGCGCAGCATGCCGGGGCTGCCGCAGATCATCACGCGGTCGTGTTCGGCGTCGAGGTCGGGCACGCCGAGGTCGGCGAACATCTTGCCGCTTTCCATCAGCTCGGTCACGCGGCCCATGTTCTTGTAGGCCTCGCGGGTCACGGTCGGGTAGTAGCGCAGCTTGGCTGCAATCATGTCGCCGAGAAACTCGTGCGCCGGCAGGTGCTCGGTGACGAGGTCGTGGTACGCGAGCTCGTCTTTCGTGCGCACGCCGTGCACCAGGATCACCTGCTCGAAGCGCTCGTACGTTTCCGGGTCGCGGATGATGCTCATGAACGGTGCGAGGCCGGTGCCGGTCGAGAGCAGGTACAGGCGCTTGCCGGGCGTCAGGTAGTCGATCACGAGCGTGCCGGTGGGCTTCTTGCCGACGATGATGGTGTCGCCCACCTTGATGTGCTGCAGCTTGCTCGTCAGCGGGCCGTCGGGCACCTTGATGCTGAGGAACTCGAGGTGGTCTTCGTAGTTGGCACTGACGATGCTGTAAGCGCGCAGCAGTGGCTTGGCACCGATGCGCAGGCCGATCATCGTGAAGTGGCCGTTCGAGAACCGCAGCGCCGGGTCGCGCGTGGTCGTGAAGGTGAAGAGCTTGTCGGTCCAGTGGTGCACGCTCAGCACGGTTTCTTCGTTGAAGGCACTCATGGGTCAAGTTCCGCGGAGGGTGAGAGTTGTTCGGGTGCGCAGCCCATTGCGTCGACAAAAGCGCGCATGTAGTATTCGCAACACCATCGTTCAGTAAATACTACATGAACGGTGGTGCAAAAAGCAGGCGGGGTTCCAGACACGAATCGTACCGCGGGGTGGAAAGCACCGATGACCGAACACACCAAGACCGACGGACTGCCCGAGAACATGCCGGCGCCCGATGCCGCGCCGCAGCGGCTCGACCGCTCGCGGCCGCGCAACGAGCGCATGGCCACCGACAAGATCGAGTGCAACGCCTGCCCGGTGCTGTGCCAGATCTCGCCCGGCAAGACCGGCGCCTGCGACCGCTACGCAAACGCGCACGGCACGCTGATCCGGGTCGATCCGGTCGTGCTGTTGCGGCGCACGCTGGCGAATGGCGATGCGGCGCTGGTGCCCTTCGTTGCCCGCAGCGATGACGCCGAAGCCGAACTCGCCGCGAACGCGCTCGCCACGCAAGACGAAATCTTCGTCACCGGCATCGGCGCCAGCACCACGTACCCTGACTACAAGCCCGCGCCCTTCATCGTCGCCTCGCAGGTCGAGGGCGTCGACATGGTCACCGTCGTCACCGAGGGCATCTTCAGCTACTGCAGCTTCAAGGTGAAGATCGACACCGACCGCTGGCTCGGGCCCGAGCAGGCCAACGTGCGCTGCAAGGGCGAGGTCGTCGGCCACGTCACGACGGCCGAATACGGCTCGCAGATGCTGTCGCTCGGCGGCGTGCACCACCTGACCGGCGGCAGCAAAAAAGAGGGCCGCGTCACCTGCGACATGATGCTGGCGCTCGGCAACAA
>JANMWQ010000399.1:0-4557 GCA_031394085.1 Rhizobacter sp.
GCTGGCATGCGCGGCCTTGAGCTGATGCTCGGCGCTGACGATGTCGGGCCGCTGCGTCAGCAGGTCCGACGGCAGGCCGGGCAGCAGTTCGGCCAGCGCACTGCGTTCATCGAGTTTTTGCTGCAGCGGCGGCAGCGCGACCGGTGCGCCGACCAACAGCGTCAGCGCATCGAGCTCGGCGGCGCGCGCCTGCTCCAGCTGGGCGGCGACGGCCTGCGCCTGCGTCAGCAGTGTCTCCACCTGGGTCAGTTCGAGGCGCGAGGTCGAGCCGACCGCCACCCGGCGCGAGAAAATGCGAAAGCTCTCCTGGCGGCTGGCGACGGTCTGGCTCGCGATGGCGATGCGTTCGTTCAACTCGCACAGCGCGAGGTCGCTGTTGGCCACTTGCGAGACCAGCCCGATGGCCGCGGCGCGGCGCGACGCATCGCTGGCGAGAAAGTTCTCGAGCGCCGCGTCTTTGAGGCTGCGCACGCGGCCCCAGAAATCGATCTCCCAACTCGCCGTGCCCAACGCCACCCGGTACTGGCTGCCGATCATCGGCTGGCCGGTCGCGCTCAGGTTGGCCGGCGTGCGCGCCCGGTCGAGGCCGGCCTGGGCGGTGAGATCGGGGAACAGGTCGGCGCGCTGAATGCCGTACGTGGCGCGCGCTTCTTCGACGCGGAGCGCGGCCACGCGCAGATCGCGGTTGTTGTCGAGTGCCTGCGAGATCAGGGCTTGCAAGCGCGGGTCGGTGAAGTAGTCGTGCCAGCCGACGGCCGCGGCGCGCGTTCCGTCTTGCACGGTGTCGCTGTCGTAGCTCGGCGCGACCGGCAGCGGCGGCGCGTCGTAGCGCGGGGCCATCGAGGCGCAACCGGCGATCAGCAGCGCTGCCCCGATGGCGGCGGCGCGCGTGGCCCACGGCAGGGTCGAGTTCGGATCGACATCGTCGGGCGTGACGTTCTCTTGCATGGGTTCGTCTCGGTACGACCGTGAGTTGCTTGCTGTCGAGCGTGCGCGCGCGGCCGGGCTGGGTCTGTGCGACAGCGAACACAAAGGCAGCTCGACGCATTCGAAGCGATGGCCCTGCGCACGCACCGCCCCGGCGGCAACTCCCTGGTTCATTTGAACGATGGGCGGCCTGCGCAGCGGCTCTAGATTGTCGGCATGGACTTCTGCAAACCCGGTCTGACCGGCACCCCAGGGCACTTCGCATGAACGCTGCGATCACCGACATCGCGCATGTGCGCTACCAGGCGACCGACCTCGACGCGATGGAGTCCTTCCTGCGCGACTTCGGCCTGCACCGCAGCGCACGCACGGCCACCACCTTGTACATGCGCGCAGGCAACGGCGTGCACCACGCCCACGTCACCGAACTCGGCGCCACGAACCGGACCATCGGCTTCGGCCTGCTGGCCGGCTCGGCGGGCCAGTTGAGCGCGGTCGCGCAGCGGGTGGGCGCGCCGGTCGAAGACAACCCCGAGCCCGGTGGCGGCCAGCGCGTGCGCTTCACCGACCCGGCCGGCTTCGTCGTCGACGTGCTGCACGGCCAGCAACGGCTCGCGCCGCTCGCGCAGCGCGCGCCAGTAGCGATGAACGTGGCCGGCCAGCGCAATCGCCTCGGCCAGACCATCCGGCTGAAGCCGCAGCCTTCGAGCGTGGTGCGCCTCGGCCACGTGGCCCTGAAGGTGGCTGACTTTGCAAAGGCGTTCGCGTTCTACCGCGATGTGCTGGGCATGCGCCTCTCGGACTCGTACTGGGCCGGCGCCGAAGACAACACCATCGCGGCCTTCATGCACTGCGGTCTGGGCGCCGAGTTCACCGACCACCACACGGTCGCGATGATCGCTGCGCCGGACGGCGTCTCGCGCTTCGACCACGCTGCGTTCGAGGTGCTCGATCTCGATGACCTGGCCCATGGCGGCGAGTTCCTCGGGTCGCGCGGCCGCACTCACTCGTGGGGCATCGGCCGCCACATCCAAGGCAGCCAGTTGTTCGACTATTGGCGCGACCCGTTCGGCAACAAGGTCGAGCACTGGACCGATGGCGACTTCGTCAACGACGAGACGCCTGTCGGCCACGCGCCGATGACCCCTGACGAACTCAGGCAGTGGGCGCCGGCAATGGGCCCCGATTTTTTCGCTTGAGTCGAATTCAACCGCAGCCCGATGCGGTGCCTGCGCCTCGCGCGGTGCTGCCCACTTCTTTTTTCCGAGTCGACAAACCATGAAACTTGCACGCTTCACCGTATTGGGCGCCACCGCGATCGGCGTCGTTGTCAAAGACCGCGTGATCGCGCTCTCGCGCATCCTGCCCGGCGCACCGTCGACGATTCGCGAGGTGCTTGCCGCGGGCCCGTCGCTTCTCAAGCAGATCGAGGCGGGCCTGCCCGCGGCCGGAGCGGGTTATCCGTTGAGCGAAGTGCGCCTGGAGTCGCCGATCCCCGACGCGCAGAAATTCCTCGCGATCGGCATGAACTACCACGACCACGCCGAAGAAGCCGTGCGCGCTGGCATCGCGGTGCCCAAGACCCAGCTCTGGTTCAACAAGCAGGTCTCGTGCATCAACGGGCCCTACGACCCGATCTTCAAACCGCGCGTGTCCGACAAGATGGACTACGAAGCCGAGCTGGGCGTGGTGATCGGCAAGCAGTGCCGCTATGTCAGCGAGGCCGATGCGCGCAGCGTGGTCGGCGGCTACTTCGTCTGCAACGACGTCACCGCGCGCGACTGGCAGATGCAGAGCCAAACCTACACGCTCGGCAAGTCGTTCGACTCGCACGGCCCGATCGGCCCGTGGATCACCACCGCCGACGAGGTCGCCGACCCGCACGACCTGCAGATGCGCCTGTGGGTCAACGGCGAGCCGCGACAGCAGCAAAACACCGGCAAGATGATCTACAACATCTGGCAGCAGATTCACCACCTCTCGCAGGTGATGACGCTGTTCCCGGGCGATCTGATCGCCACCGGCACCTGCGCCAACGTCGGCATCGCGCTCGGCAAGTTTTTGCAACCCGGCGATGTGGTGCGGGTCGAGATCGAGGGGCTGGGCCACATCGAAAATCATGTGATCGATGAGCCGGTCTGAACCACCGGAGCCCGCAACCATGAGTGCATCCGTGAACGATCTTTTCGACGTGGCCATCGTCGGTTATGGGCCGGTCGGGCAGGCGCTGGCGATCGCGCTGGCGCAGCACGGCCACCGCGTGCTGGTCGTCGAGCGCTGGCCGGAGCCCTACGCGCTGCCGCGTGCCGTGAGCTACGACCACGAGACGGCGCGCATCCTGCAATCGCTGGGCGTGGCCGAGGCGGCCTCCGCGGTGGCCGTGGCGGCTGAACGCTACGAGTGGCGCAACGCCGCAGGCCGCGTGCTGCTGGCCTTCGACGGCCTGGACCGGATGGCGCTGTCGGGCTGGCCCGACCGCCTCGGCTTTTGCCAGCCCGAGCTCGAGCGCGTGCTCGATGCGCGCGTGCGTTCGTTCACCCCGCAGGTGACGGTGCTGCAAGGCTGGACCGTGATGGCGCTGCACGACGGGGGCGAGCACGTGACCTTGCAGGCGCAGGCCACCGGGTCGGCCGGCGAGCCGGCAAAGGAGTTCGCGGCGCGCTACGTGGTCGGCTGCGACGGCGCGAGCAGCTTCGTGCGCGCGGCGATGGGCAGCGACTACCAGGACCTCGGCTTCTCGGCCGACTGGCTGGTCGTCGACGTGCAGCCGAACGACCCGAGCCGATGGAGCAACGCGCTCGTACAGGTCTGCGATCCGGCCCGCCCGACGACCGACGTGATGGGTGGCCCCGCCCGGCGCCGCCTCGAGTTCATGCGGTTGCCCGGCGAAACGTTGGCCGACATGAACACGGCCGAGACCGCGTGGCGCTTGCTCGGCCCGATCGGCTGGCATGCAGGCAACGCCACGCTGGAGCGCCACGCGGTCTACACCTTTCGCGGCTGCCTCGCCCGCACGTGGCGCGCCGGTCGCGTGCTGCTTGCCGGTGACGCGGCCCACCTGACGCCGCCCTTCGCCGGCCAGGGCCTGTGTGCCGGCCTGCGCGATGCGATGGCGCTGGCCTGGCGGCTCGACCTCGTGCTGCGTGGCCGCGCCCGGGCCGACCTGCTCGACAGCTACGGCGAGGAGCGCGCGGTGCATGCGCGCCGCTTCATCGATTTCGCGATCGAACTCGGCAACGTGATCTGTGTACTCGACCTGGCGGCGGCGGCCGGTCGCGATGCCTTCATGCTGGGCGAGGGCGCCAACGTCGAGGCGAAATTTCCTGACGCCGGCCTGCCGGCCAGCGGGCTCGTGCGCACAGGCGATGCGCACGCCGGCGCCTTGTCGATGCAGGCGCGGGTCGGCGTCGATGGCCGCATCGGGCGCTTCGACGACTTGGTCGGCGGCGGTTTCGTGCTGCTGGGCCTCGACCACGATCCGGCGGCCGCACTCGACGCGTCGCAGCGCGACTTTCTGGGCCGGCTCGGCGTGCGCGCGGTCGGCATCGGCAGCGGCGCCGCGGTCGACGACGTCGACGGCGACTACCGCCGCTGGTTCGGTCAACTCGGCTGCCGCGCCGTGTTGACGCG
>JANMWQ010000408.1:0-11182 GCA_031394085.1 Rhizobacter sp.
GTGTGCTCGACGCGCGCGATCTGCGTCAAGGCGACAAGGGCAACATCTTCGTCAGCACGCTGTTCGTCGGCAACAAGGTCTATGTCCTGCCCGAGCAGGCGGTCAACGGCAAGCGGGATCCGAAGGTCATCATCGACAAGACCCCGTATCCGACCGGCATCGAGTTCTACAAGGGCTCGCTGTTCTTTGCCACCAACAAGAAGATCGTGCGCTACGACAATGTCGAGGACAAGCTCGACAAACTCGGCGACCCCGTGGTGTTGACCGACAAACTGCCCGGCGGCAGCGACCACAGCTGGAAGTACCTGCGCGTTCATGACAACAAGCTTTACTACAACATCGGCGCGCCTTGCAACATCTGCGACCCGGGCGAGTTCGCGAAGATCTATCGCATGAACCTGGACGGATCGAGCAACGAAACCATCGCCTCGGGCGTGCGCAACACGGTCGGCTTCGACTTCGATCCGAAGTCGGGTGACCTCTGGTTCACCAACAACGGCCGCGACTGGTTCAGTGAAGAGCTTCCGAACGACACGCTGAACCACGTCACACAGCCCGGCAAGCAGCACTTCGGCTTTCCCTTTTGCCACCAGGGCAACATCCCCGACCCCGAGTTCGGCTGGGGCAAGTCGTGCGATGACTACACCAAGCCTGTGGCGTTCACGGGGCCACACGCCGGCACGCTGGGCCTGAAGTTCTACACCGGCAAGATGTTCCCGGCCAAGTACCGCGGCGCGATGTTCATCGCCCGCCACGGCCCATGGAACCGCACCAAGAAGTACGCTGACGTGATGGTCGGTATCCAGGACGGCAAGGGCGGCGTGAAGCTCGAGCCGTTCATGACCGGTTTTGTCGAGAACAACGGCTACCTCGGTCGGCCGGTGGACTTCCTCGTGATGAAGGACGGCTCGCTGCTCGTCAGCGACGACCACGCGGGCGCGATCTACCGCGTCAGCTACGCGGGGAAGTGAGTTGATGCCCTGGCGACACGCTGCGGCTTCGGCCGCACTGGCGTTGCTCGGGTTGGCGGCGGCGCTGCCTGCCTGCGCGCAGGCGAAGAAGGCCGCGGTCGGCTTGGGCGCTGCCACCGCGGCGCGCCCGGCCGCCGCTGCCGCGTCTTCCGCTGCCGGCAACGCGCTCTATGCCGAGCGCTTTCGCAACGTCTGCGCCGCCTGCCATGGCGCCGACGGCCGCAGTGACATGGCCGGTACGCCGGTGCTGGCGGGGCAGTATTCGCTCTACACGATCACGCAGCTGTTTCTCTTCCGCGAAGGCCGTCGCACCAACGAGGCGATGGTCGCGCTGGCCAAGCCGATGACCGACACGGACCTGCGTGGCTTCTCCGACTTCATCGGCACGCTGGCGCCCGTTCCGGCGCCGGCGCCCGCCGCCCCGCCCGATGCCGCGCGGATGAGCAAAGGTCAGGCCCTTGCGCAGCAGCACAAGTGCGTGTTCTGCCACGGCGCCGCGCTCGATGGCGGCCAGGGGGTGCCGCGCATCGGTGGCCAGAAGGAGGAGTACGTGCGCGGCACGCTGCATGGCTTCAAGTCGGGCACCCGGCCGGGGTACACGCGCGCCATGACCGAGGCCTTGAGCCAGGTGCCGGTCGAAGACCTGGACCTGCTGGCCTACTACGTCGCGAACTTCACCGGCAAGTAGCGGCTGCCGCGGGCCCGAGTGGGTGACTCGAAGCCGTCGGAGCCGGGCAGGCCGCCCTTCTTGGCGTGCGTTTGGCCAGCTGACTCACCCCCTTGACCGCGCCGGCAGTCAGGCCCGCGATGATCTGCCGTGCCGCCACGGGCAGCTTGCCACCCCCGGCTCAGCACGGTGGTGGTCGACGGCGTGGGCATCGGCCGCACCCCCGGCGAGTTGCTGCTCCGCGCGATCGAGAGCGCGCGCAATGGCCGGCCAGTGATACCCGAGACGGTGCTGATCCCCTACCGTATCGAACTGCGCGGCAGCACTCGAGTGCTGCAAGGGCACGTGCGCGGTCACCGGTTCGCAAGATGACACGAACGTCATCTCGCACGCGCGCGGCGCGGTGTTTAATCGAAACCCGAACAACCAAGCGCGAGCGCAGCAACGTCCATGCAGCCATTTCTGACTCTCGCAGCACTTTTGTTCGTCGGTGCAATCGCTGCGGCACCTGTGATCGCTGCGACCGCCGTTGCGCCGGAGCCGCCGCCACGTGGCGAGCCCGGGCCGCGCGCCACGGGCTCCGACACACTGAACGCCGAGCAGGTCACCAAGGTCAAGGCCGTGCTCTCGGCGTACAAACCTGCAACGCTCACCGCCGACGACGCCAAAGCCATCAAACGCGCTCTGCGCGACGCCGGCATGCGGCGCAGCGCGGCACTCGACGCGGCAATCACCGCCGCCGGCTTCAGCCCCGATCGGCTGGAAGCGCTCGACCCCCGACCGCCGCAGCCGCCGGGCGGCAGCGATGCCCCGGCCGGCCCGCCACCGCGCAAGTAGGCGCGCCGCCATGCGCGTTCGTCGACCATGAAAATCCTGCTCGTCGAAGACGAACAGAAGATCGCCGACTTCGTGTGCACCGGCCTTGCCGCGCGTGGCCTCGAGGTCACTCATTGCGTCGACGGCAACACGGGCTTCGAGCATGGGCTGAACGGCCAATTCGATGCCATCGTGCTCGACATCATGCTGCCGGGCCGCGACGGCTTGTCGGTGCTGAAGGGCCTGCGCCGCGCGGGCGTGCCGACGCCTGTGATTCTGCTGACGGCGCGCAACGAACTCGGCGATCGCATCGAAGGGCTCGAACTGGGCGCTGACGACTACCTTGCCAAACCATTCTTCGTCGAAGAACTCGTCGCGCGCATTCACGCGCTGCGTCGCCGGTTGGCCGGCGATCGGCAAAACACCGTGCAGGTCGGCAAGCTCAAGCTCGACCGCATCACGCGCGCCGCCAGCCACCGTGACGGCAGCCGCAACGTCGAGCTGACGACGCGCGAATTCAGCTTGCTCGAGTACCTGATGCGTGCGCCGGGGCAGGTCTTCACCCGCGCGCAAATCCTCGAGCACGTGTGGGGTTTCGACTTCGACCCGAGCACCAACGTGGTCGATGTCTGCATCAAGCGCATCCGCGCCAAGCTCACGTCGATCGACGACAGCCCGACCGCTGCATCGCCGATCGAATCGGTGCGCGGCACGGGCTATCGGTTCCGGCCGGCCACCTGAAGCGGTTCAGTGACCATCTCGTTTCGTACCCGCCTGTTCGCGATCGCGGCGCTGATCGTCGGCGCCGTGCTGGCGGTGGTGATGACGGTCGGTTGGTCGAGCGTCTTGAAGGTCGAGGTCGATCGGCTCGATGAGCGGCTCTGCATGGAAGCACGGCGCATCGCGACCCAACCGTTTCAAGGCGACGAACTGCCGGGCATCGAGGCCGACGTGGCGCTCAAGCTGCGGCTCGGCTCGACCGAGCACCTGATGCTGAGTTTCGATCCGGTCGGGAACGAATACGAGGCGACGCCGATTCGCTGGCGTGGCGTGCCGCTCGCCGACGACCTGCGATGGACGCCGTCCGCGCCAAGCCGTCAGCGTGGGTCAGCGCCGCCGCAACGGCCACCACCGCCGGCCGACGCAAGGCCGCCGCGGGATGACCCGCCTGACGAGAATGCACGGCCCGGCCGGTGTTCACTGGCGTCGTTCACCCGCGCGGCCAGCGATTGGCGCGCCGCACGTTTCGACGCATCGGCCGGAACCAGCGTGGTGGCCGCCGATCTCGCCAGCGTCAAGGCCGAATTGCAAAGCGCGGTGCAAAACGCATTGACGTTCGTGGTCCCGTTGGCGCTGGTATTCACCGCCCTCGGCGCCTGGTTGCTGGCCAGCGTCGGCCTGCGTCCCGTGAATCGCCTTCGAAGCGCGATGAAGGGCGTGACGCAACAGGCACTCGATCGCCGTTTGTCGAGCCAGGGCGAAGACCGTGAGTTCCAAGCGCTGATCGCCGACTACAACACGATGCTGGCCCGGCTGGAGGCGAGCTTTCGCCAGGCCTCGCGTTTCTCGGCCGACGCCGCGCACGAGCTGAAAACGCCGCTGACGATTTTGCAGGGTCGCATCGAGCAGGCCATGAGCCGCTCCGACAACCGTGCCGTGCAGGCCGACATGGCCGAGATGCTCGACGAAGTCGGTCGCCTGGCCACCATCACACGCAAGCTGCTGTTGCTGTCGCAAGCCGATGCCGGCCGGCTGGCGATCAGCCGCGCCCGCGTCGACCTGACCGAGCTGCTCGGCGAGCTGATGACCGACGCGCAGATGCTCGTCACCGACCAGGCGCTGGCGAGCACGATCGAGGCCGATCTGACCACGCAGGGCGATGCCCTGCTGTTGCGCCAGCTCTTCAACAACCTGATCAACAACGCGGTGCGCTACAGCCGCGCGGGCGGTCGTGTCGAGGTGCGAGGCCGCCAGTTGCCAGGCGGCGTCGAGACGGTGTTCACGAACGAGACGCGGTTCATTCCGGCAGAAGAACGCGCGCGTTTTTTCGAGCGCTTTTTCCGCGGCGATGCGGCGCACAACCGCAGCACCGAGGGCAGCGGCCTGGGCTTGAGCCTGGCGCGCGAAATCGCACGTTCGCACGGCGGCGATTTGACACTGGAGCCCGGCGCTCCCGATCGCGTGACGCTGCGGCTGTGGCTGCCGAACGCATGACGAAGATGTCATTTTCGAAGGCGTGACGACTTCTACGATTCACGCAGCGGCGGGCCATTCCCGCGGCCCGAATCGGCCGGAGCATCAGCATGAATCGAACCACGAGTCACCTTGCATCAGCGCCGTTGCCGACAGCCTTCGCCGCGGGCGGCGGCGGTGCGAGCGACAGCACCACGACCCCGGTCGTCCCGTCGCCCTCGCCCACCACCTCGCGGACCGCCGGCCACAAGCTGCCTTCAGTGCTCGCCTCACTCGACCTGCGGGGTCGTCCATGACCAGCACGGCTTGGCTGTTCGCTTCAGTCGCACTCGCGGCGCTGGCCGCTTGTGGCGGCGGCGGCAGCGCGTCGAACTCGGTCATGACCGCAGGCGCCGGCACGCCGGTCGTGTCGACAGCGGGCAGCTTCAAAGTTCAGGTGTGGGCCGACAACTGGTTCTCGCTCTACGTCGGCGAAACCTATGTCGGCGAAGACTCGGTGCCGATCACGACCGAGCGCTCGTTCAACGCCGAGACGCTGACGTTCAACGCCAGCTATCCCTTCGTGATGAACTTCATCATCAAGGACTACAAGCAGAACGACACCGGCCTGGAGTACATCGGCACCGCGAAGCAGCAGATCGGCGACGGCGGCTTCATCATGCAGGTCACCGACGCGAGCACGGGCAGGCTCGCTGCCGTGTCGAGCAGCGCGGTCAAGTGCACGGTGATCCACAAGGCCCCGTTGAACGCCGCCTGTGCGTCAGAGAGCAACCCCACCGTGGCCTCGTGCGGCGCGACGATCGCGGCCGAGCCTGCGACGTGGAAGTCGGCCGGCTTCGACACCAGCGGCTGGCAGAGCGCAGCGGTCTACACCGCGGCGCAAGTCGGCACCAAAGAAGGCTACGACACGATCGCCTGGGACGCCACAGCCAAGCTGATCTGGACCACCGACCTCAAGGCCGACAACACCTTGTTGTGCAAGATCACGGTCACCGCACCGTGACGACCTTCCATCATTTTTCGCACGGCCGAGGAGCCCGACCATGAACACGCCGTTCCATTTCCGAACCGTCGCGGGGCTGCTCGCCGTCGTCGGCGTGGCCATCACCGCGTGCGGTGGCGGTGGCAGCGCCGACTCGACGACGACGCCACCGCCGACCACCCCGACGCCGACCCCCACGTCCGGCACCTTCAGCGTGACGAGCGCGGCCGCCGTCAGCGGTGCGCTGCCGTCTGACTACACCTGCGACGGCCCGGGCTCGACGCCGGCGCTGGCATGGTCGAACGCACCCACCGGCACGACCGAGTTCGCGGTGCTGATGACCACGCTGCCCGGCGACGGCACCACGAAGTACAACTGGGTGCTGTACGGCATACCGGTCGGTAAGAGCAGCCTCGCCAAAGACAGCTACGGCGTGGGCACGGTCGGCGTCGGCAGCGACGGCCCGATCGTCGCCTACCAGCCGCCGTGTTCGCAGGGGCTGGGAACCAAGTCGTATACCTTCACGGTGTACGCGCTGTCGGCGGCGCCGGCGCTCGCCGGCGGCGGCGCGGTATCCGGTGCCGCATTGGCGACGGCGATCTCGACGATCACGCTCGGCAAGGCGTCGCTCGACCTCAGCTACAACCGCACCGCCACGGCCACGGGCCTCGGCACGAATTGCGCCCACGTGAGCAACTCGGTGAAGGCATCGACGACCGGCTCCGCATCGGTCGGTTGCGATGCGACATACGCCTATGTTTCATCGAGCGGCCTGGCCACGCACGCGATGATGGACGGCATCACCGCGAGCAACCTGCAGATGCCGCTCGCGCAGAACTTCTACGGCGCGAGCGCCTGGAAGATCCCGCTGAGCCCGGCCCTCGCAGCGACGACCACGACCGCCGTCGACGGCCCGATCGGCGTGGCCATCAATGGCGTGCCGATCTTCAACCCGTGCAAGCAGGGCGGCTGCACGGCGAGCCAGGGCGGCGGTGACACCAAAGTGCTCGGCGAACTCGATGTGTGCAACGGCCACGCCGGCCGCGCCGACGACTACCACTACCACGCGGCACCGACCTGCCTGATGGCCGGCCAAGCCGCGAGCTACTGGGACACGCACCCGCTCGGCTGGGCGCTCGATGGCTTCGCGATCTACGGCTACAACAACGCCGACGGCAGCGTCGCCACGCGCGACGGCGTGTGCGGCGGCAACACCAGCGCGGCGAGCAACGGCCCGTCGGGCTACAGCTACCACGTGACCGATGCATCGCCGTATGTGCTGTCGTGCTTCCGCGGCACGCCGAGCCCCGATCTCGTGGGCCAGGGCGCCAAGTACACGCCGATCCGACAACCGCCGGTCACGCCGTTTCCCGTGTCCGCGATGACGCTCACGACCGATGCCGGCGATGGCTACCAGGTGCTGCAGTTCAGCGCGGCGCGCGCTTTCACCAGCACCGAGACCGGCACCGACAGCTATGCCAATGCGGCCGGCTCGTACCGGATCCGCTTCAAGCGGGTCACCGGATCGGCGTTGACGACCTTGCTGGCGTCGGGCCAGAACGCGAACAAGTCAGCGTGCTGGAACTTCCAGTTCACCAACACCGGCGGCAGCACGACGCAGCCCACGGTGTCGTACTGTCGCTGAACGAGGAACACTTCGATGACGACCAAGCGCTATGCGATCGCCGCGCTGTTGTGCCTGCTCGGTGCCACCAGCCGCGCGCATGAACTGCCGGCAAACCGTTTGACTCTGGTGTTGCGCGACGAGACGCATCTCTCGCTGAGCTACTTCGTCGACTACACCGAGGCGCTCCATCAGGTGCTCGCGCCCAAGCGCGCACTGCAGGATTTCATCCTGGTGTACTCGGCCATGCAGCAACGTGATTTCGAGGCCGCACTGACCAAGGCGCACGCCGAGCTGATCGTCGGCACCCAGCTCGTGTCGCCGACCGGCGAGTTGCTCACCACCCGCAACTGGCAATGGCCCGAGCCGGCGCGCGCGCGGGCGCTGCTGCAGGAACGCACGATGCAGATGCTCACCGGCGGCGATGACCACGTCCATCCAGGCGCATGCGAGGTTCGCGCCGAGGCGACATCGAACCGGCCGATCGGTTCGGTCTCGGTCCGCCTGCCCTCCGAACTCGGCAAGGTGCTGGTCGTTTCGTACCGGCCCAGGCAGACCTGGATCGAGCCCCGCGTGAGGCCGGTGGCGATCCGGTTCTGAGGCCGAGGCACTTCGACGCGTTCGTCCCCGATCCGGGCCGCGTCGCGTTCACAAGCCGGAACAGCGGGCCTTGTCACTCGTCGTAACTATCTGTACGAACTTCACGACAAGTTTGGTTGGAATGCGGCGCAAAGGGACCAAAGAGAACCTGGAACGCGCATTGCACTACCGACTCGCCGCCGCACGCGCGGCTGACGTGCCGACAACCATCGACTACCCGACAACAACCATGACCCCCATTGCCCGCCGGCCCATCCGCATCGCCACAGAAACGCTTCTACCGAGCTCGATTCGCAAGGCCTTCGTGTTCGCAGCGATGTCCGCCTTGCTCGCCTCGTGCGGTGGTGGATCGGGCTCGACCGCGGCGGTCGACAGTGCCACGCCGGGTACCTCGAGTGCGCCGCCGACACCGTCTACACCCACCACCCCGGACACCACCGCGCCGGCGACGACGGCCGCGGCGTTCGGGCTCGACGGCTTCACGCAGTGCGGCGCCGAGGGCGGATCGATCACGCTCACCGTCAAGACCCACCTGGCCTACGGCAACAACAACGCGTTCGTCTACCTGTTCAACCAGACCGGCAAAGTCGCGCTCGACAGCACCACCTTCGGCAGCGACCCGATCTTCGGCACCGGCAAGCTCGTCTTTTGCAAGCCGGTGGTGGACGGCGCGGATGCAGTCACGTTCTCCGCCGCACTGTCGAAGCTCAAGCGCCACATCACCGGCGACGCGCTGCTCGATGCGGCGCAGATCAACGTGCAAGCCGGCCTGCTCGCCGCATCGATGTTCACGCTGGTCGACAGCGAGGCAACGCTCGCCGACGCGCTCGCGGTCATCGAGCTCTACGAGAAGAAAGAAGGCGCGTTTTTCATCGGCGCGAAGACCAAGGGCGGGTTTGCGAACAAGCCCGGCAGCCTCGACGGCCTGGAGCTCGCGCGCGCCGTCTTCACGTTGCAGCAAGGCATCCACGACCAGGCGTTCACGTCGACCGCGTTTGCGAAGCACCGCACGCTGCTGGGCGGCAAGAAGTTCACCACTGCGGATTTCTACCCCGGCAAGGTGAAGATCGCCGCCGACCCGAGCAAGACGTACGTCGCGAAGATCAGGGCCTCGATGCCCAAGTTCACGGGCAAGCCGACCGCCTTCTCGAGCACGCCGGCGCTGCGGCCGACCGGCTATTACCTCGCCCCCGGTGACGTGGCGACCGTCACCGTGCCGAGCGCGTTGGTGGGCAAGGGCTTCACGATCCAGGTCGGCGCGCACAAGCAGGACAAGACCGGCAGCGGGCCGGTGCGCCGCTTCTTCCGGATCAGCAACAAGTTCCCGATCACCAGCACCACGACCGAGATCGCGAACCCGTTCGGCGGCGGCATCTACATCAACACGCCGTACCTGGCCGACGCGGGCATCGTCGATGTGCAGATCAAAAACGCGGTGCCGGCACCGTTTTTCTCGGCGACCGCGCACCACAAGACGACGCTCGCGGAGTGGCTCGCGACGCAACGCAACAACCCCGCGCCGTGGGCCGATTTCGAGACCGACAAATTCATGATGCAGGTGCCCACAAGCTTCATCTACAACTACGCTGACCCGGTCGAGTTGATGCGCCACTGGGACATGCGGCTCGATGCCGTGTCGGAGCTGATCGGCCAGCCGCTGGTTCGCAACAACGTCATCCTGTACCTGCAGATCGACACCGACATCATGTTCAGCGGCTACGGCATCGGCTACCCCGCGATCAACAACACCTTCGACCCCGCTGCGGCGACCGACGGCAACCAGAAGGCCTGGTACCTGAATGCGAGCAGCGACTTCTGGGAGACCGAGTTCCACGAGCTCGGTCACGCGCAGTTGTTCAGCAACTTTCCCGGCGAAGGCGAGGCCGAGGTCAACTTGTTGGCCGCTGCGGTCTGGAACCGCAAGTACGGCGTCGACCTCGATCTCGCGTTCGGCAAATCGTTTCTGAACCAGACCCAGATCAACCGCGAGCAGGCCGCGATCAACTGGATGGTGACGTCGAACTTCCGGGCCGGCAAACCGATGGACATCTCGAACACGACCAAGGACGAGGTGCGCTACCAGCAACGCGGCTACGCCAAGTACGTTGAAGTCGCGGCACTGTTCGGCTGGAGCGCACTCGACAATTTCTACAAGCAGGAGAACCTCGACTTCGGCACGCCGGTCGCGAGTGACGGCTTGAGCGAGGTCGACAGCCGCATCTTGCGGATGTCGAAATCCGCCGGCGCCGACCTGACCCCGCTGATCCACTTCTGGGGCGTTCAGCCGGTCGATGGCGTGCTGCTCGCCAAGGCGATCGCCGCAGCGGGGTTGAAGCCCTCGGCTGCGATCTACGACCGGCTGGTCAAGTACCAGGCGATCATCCCGCTCGACAACGCCGCGTTTGCCGCGCATGCCAAGGTGTTCCTCGCCAAAAGCGTGATCACGGCCGGCGCCAGCCCGGACTACGGCGAGGGCTGGTATTTCGTCTGGCTGCCGCTGTACGACGCCTCGCACGGCAAAGCCGCGCAGGTCGCGATGGCGGGCATCCTGCAAAAGTACTTTCCCGGTGGACGCCCTTGAAGCGTTCGCGATCCGCGCCGTTCAGCGTGTCTGACAGCGTGAACGCCGTGCGCGTGGACCGCGTGCGCTGAGCAACGACAGGCCCGTGCGTGCGGGCCCTGATCATTGGCGGCCCGATGCCAGGCACTTCAACCGCGGCCAGGCCGCGCCCGGCCGGTCGAGCTCGCCGCGCCGACGTGTCGCTACACTCGCTCCCATGCTTTGCCGACGCGCCATCCGCCGCATGACGACCGCGATCCTCGTGGTTTGCTCGCTGCTGTTCTCGCAGCTGGCGCTGGCGCGCTACGTGTGCCCCGGCGCGGTCGATGCCGCGGTGATGTCGCAAACGATGTCGCAAACGATGGCCGCAGGCGAGCCTTGCACCGGTATGGAACAGCCCCAGCCGGTGCTGTGCCACCAGCACTGCACCGGCTCGCCGCAATCGTTCGAAATCACCAAGCTGGCCACGCCGACGATGCCGGCGATCGTGCAGGTGCTGACCGTGCCGGCCGCGATCGATGCCCATCGCGTCGCAGCCGCGCCGCTGGCGCAGGCGCTCGACACGCGCCCCCCGCCCGATCCGCTCTTTCTCGCCACGCTCAGACTCCGCGTCTGACCGCGCCACAGACCGACCGGCGCTGGTGCGGCTTGCCCGCTCGCCAGCCTCACCCTGTTCGTCTGCGGAGCTTGCATGACCACTCACCTCATCCGCGCGGCCGCGTGCGCCGTCACCCTTTCCGCGGCGTTCTTGCCGCTCGCGGTATCGGCC
>JANMWQ010000421.1:0-7647 GCA_031394085.1 Rhizobacter sp.
TGATGAAAGACGGCGAGGTCGTCGAGCAAGCCAGCGTCGCGCAGATCCTCGATGCGCCGCAGCAGGAGTACACGCGAAGGTTGCTGGGGGCGATTCCGCGCGGGTACCGCGCGGCGGCCTAGCGGCCAGCTCACATCTGAAGTGCGACACCGCTCGCGCGGAACGCGTGACGGTCGACTCCAACCTCACCACTCGCACATCAGGCGGTCTGCCCTTTCCATCGAGGGAGCGCGCTCAAAGGGCTTTACCTCGTGTGCACTGACCCCTCATTTCAAACGTTAGCGACTCACGGTGCGCCGATCTGGCAACTATGCACTGCGAAGTAGCCGTCCAAGGCAGTAGAGTCCTTCGGCTTCGTTCGCTACAGCAATGGACCATCCGACGTTCTGCGCAACGCGAATCACAACTGGAACTTGTATGACTTTTGCCAGAGACCTACTTCGATGTTCAGCGCTCGCAAGCGCAGTTGCTCTTTTCGGTTGTGGTGGCGGCGGCGACGATGCTGGCACGCCTTCAACCGGCCCGACGGCTGAAGGCGTCTACGGTGGCACTCTCACGGGAAGCACGAGCAGTGCCTTTCAACTGCTGATCCTCGAGAACGGGGAGTTCTGGTCGATGTACGGCACGCGAACTTCCACGCTTTTCGGAGTGGCCGGCTTTGTTCAGGGCTCGGGAGGCTCCAGCAATGGAAACTTCACGTCGTCGACTACGAAAGACTTCGGATTTAGCCCGGCCGTCGCTGCCACGACGAATGCTTCCTACAACGCTACGGCAAAGACAATTTCCGGAACCGTTTCGGCGAACTCACAAACAGTCGCGTTCAATGGCGGCCCGATTGCGGCGTCTTTGTATGACTACAACGCTGCGGCATCTCTGACCACAGTCTCGGGCTCCTGGACGACGACCAGCCTGACGGGAGAAACAATCGCACTGAGCATCGCCACCACCGGCGCGTTCACGGCTACATCAAGCGTTGGCTGCCGATTCAGTGGAACAGTTGCTCCCCGTGCATCGGGCAAGAACGTCTTCAATGTTTCGCTGACCTTCGGCACCGCGCCTTGCGCGCTTGCCGGTCAAACTGCGACTGGCATCGCAACAGCGTATCCCGTGGCGTCTGGCCGCACTCAACTGCTTGTGTCGGTTGTGGACTCAACACGAACCTACGGAACAGCGGCTTTCGGTACTCGCTGACCTTCGGGCCGGGTGTCTCTGAGCTTCCGCTGAGCGGATGCACGTTCCCCACGCCGCTTGGCCAAGGCGTTCGGGGGCGGCAACGCCACATCGGTTGCCCAAGCAGATCAACGCCGAGCGCCTCCGTTTGCGTCAAGTCGAGCGAGACCACGATGCCCGCTGCGCCTCGCCATCGCGAACGCTCGGCGGCACGGCCTGACTCAAACGACTGCCGACGAATCCGGTCGAACCTGTAACGCAGCACTTACGCGTTGCGTCACATTTCGCGGTAATTTGTGAGATTCAGAATCAATTTTTGTCGAACGCCTCTGAAACAACGGGCAAAAAGGCATGGCACAGACGTTGCGCTCGTATTGCCCACAGCACCCGCGATGCCGCTCAAGTGGCGCCGGGCTAAGCACACCCAAAGGACGTCGTTGTCATGCCGCTGATCCGCAATGTGAAGTCTGTCACGCCACGCCGCTTGCGGCCTGCCAACCCGAGTTGCCGTGGTGGCGCTTCGTCGGTGCTGCGGTTGACGCAACCGACCGCAACGCGCCTGCCGACGTCGCTCGACCTGTCCGACTGGATGAGCCACGCCGCCAGTGTGCTGATGCCGGTGACCGGCCCGCACTTCGATTTCGGTTCGCGCAATAGCGCTTCGGGGGTTTGATGAACACGTCGACGAACGCCAACGCAATCGCAACCCCCAAGCCGCGCGCCGCCGCAAGCCCGGTGCTGCCGCAACGCAAGGCACCGGTCCTGCAAGTCGCGCAACGCCTGCCGTTTCGCGTGTTGCAGACCAGCCGCGCGCCGGCGCAGTTGTCGCTTTACCTGCGGCCGGGAATCGGCTCACGTTGAACCCACACGACTAACGAATACCCCCTTTTTGCGGACGAACCTAACGTCCTGAGGGGAGCGGGCAGGCCAGTGCGGAGTCGAGAGCGAGCCCTGGCAATTTACTGTCCCGCTTCCCTTCTTTTATTTGCCGCTTCTATCGTGCGGCGCCTTCCTCGTCCATCGACACCGGCCGCGGTTCGGGCAAGCCCTCTGAGCGCAAATCGCTGCGCCACGAGAAACTGCAGCCTTCTGCAGTTTTCGGGAAGGCTCCTCCATGCAATCGATCGATCGTCGCCAGCTGCTGCTGGCCAGTACCGTTTCACTTCTCGTGCCCGCTGCCGCGCGCGCGCAGGCCAACTGGCCGACCAAGCCGGTGCGCGTGGTCGTGCCGTTCGCGCCGGCCGGCACCACCGACATCCTCGCCCGCGCGCTCGCGCCTGAACTCGGCAAGGCCTTCGGCCAGGTGTTCGTCATCGACAACAAACCCGGCGCCGGCGGCAACCTCGGCTCCGACGGGATCGCCAAGTCGGCGCCCGACGGCTACAACCTGCTGATGGGCACGGTCGGCACGCACGCGATCAACGCCGCGCTGTACCCGAAGATGTCGTTCGACCCGGTGCGCGATTTCGTGCCGATCGTGCTCGTTGCCGGTGTGCCCAATGTGCTGGTGATGAACCCGGCGAAGATGGAATCGGCCACCATCCGCAACGTCGCCGACCTGATCCGCTACGCCCGCGCCAACCCCGGCAAGCTCAACATGGCGTCGAGCGGCAATGGCACCTCGATCCACCTGAGCGGCGAGCTGTTCAAGAGCATGACGGGCACGTTCATGGTCCACATTCCGTACCGCGGCTCGGGCCCGGCGCTGCTCGATCTCATTGGCGGCACGATGGACCTGATGTTCGACAACCTGCCCTCGGCGCTGCCGCACATCAAGTCGGGCAAGCTCAAGGCGCTGGCCGTGACAAGCGCGCAACGCAGCGCCGCGCTGCCCGAGGTGCCGACCGTGGCCGAAGCCGGGCCGGTGAAGGGCTTCGACGCGAGCTCGTGGTTCGGGCTGTTCGCACCGGCCGGCACGCCGATGGAAATCGTCAACCGCATCAACGCGGAAACCGCCAAGGCGTTCCAGTCGCCGGCCTTCAAGGAGCGGCTGCTGGCGCAAGGCGCGATCCCCGGCGGTCAACCGCCGGCCGAGTTCGCGAAGTTCATCGCGGCAGAGTCGAAGAAGTGGGCGCAGGTGGTGAAGGTGTCGGGCGCGAAGGTGGATTAACCGCCGACGCCGCTGAACGAAATCCGAACAGAGGCCGCAGCCACGTCACCCGGCGCGCGACTTCTGCGCTGACGATGCACGTGACCCCGGTCCCGATGATCACCAGCGCAGCCTCCAGCGCCGCACCCAGCTGCAGCGGCTTGAGCCAGACGGCGAGCGCAATCAGCGCAGTTTGATGGACGATGTAGTACGCGAAGATCACGTCGACCAGATAGGCGCGCAATGGGTGGTCGCGGTTCACGTGGCGCTGCCCGAAACCGAGCGTGGTCAGCACGGCGCCCCAGGCCAGCGCCTCGCGCGCGGCGCGGCCGACCCAGGGCTGCCATGCGCCTGGCGGCAGGGCCTCACCCCAGCGCAGCGAGAAGCCGATGAAGACCGCGCCACCGGTCACGGCAAGGCCCAGCGCTGGCCAGCGCAGGCGGTCAATCGCGAGCCACAGCGCGGGCCGGCGCACGAGCGCAAAGCCGAACACGAACATGCCGAAATAGAGTGCATGGTTGTACCAGTCGCCCATCAGCGCGTGGGTACTGCCGAAGGCGGGGAACAGCGTCATGCGCAGCACCCACAGCGCGAACCACGGGCCGATCAGCAGAGCCGCTATCGCCGTTTGCGAAGGCATTGCCGGCGGCGTCTCGGTGGCCGTGCGCGGCCGCGGCGCGAACGCCGCAATGATGAGCGTGTAGACCAGCAGGTAGGCCACGAACCAGAGATGGTTCCAGGTCGGCACTGGCGTGCGAAAGCTTTGATCGAGTCGCAGGTAGCGGCCCCAGAACGCGAGAAAGCCACCGCTGTAGCGTCCGGCCTCGCTCACTTCGAAATACACCTGCGGCACGACCACGACCGCCATGCCGAACAGCAACGGCACGAGCAACCGACGCGTGCGCTGCGCTGCCAGCGCGCCGCGCCCGAGCTGATGCGTCATGAAGGCGGTGGCGGCGCCCGAGATTACGAACAACAGCGGCAGCCGCCAGGGGTTGAGTGCCAGCATCAGCGACGTCAGTGCCGGGCCACCGCGGTATTGGCTTTTGACGTGGAAGGCCCACGGCACATAGAGCATGCCGACGTGGTATCCGATCAGCAGGCCGAAGGCCGCGATCCGCAGCCAGTCGAGGTCGTGGCGTCGCATGCGCTCCATCGTAGCCGCAGCCCGACGGCTGAACGGATCACTCCGCCGGCAGCTTGAACCCCATCTGCCCGAGCGTGTCGGCCACCAGTTCGAGGCGCAGCACCGGGCTGTCGAGGACCATGAAGCGCTGCTTCAGCGCCGGGTCGAGCGGCAGCAGCTCGCACCAGCGGTTGGCGAGCCAACCGCAGTCGTCCCAGCGGTGCGGCTGCGGCAAGACCAGCACCGCGGCCTCGCCGCTTTGCGCGGCGCTGTCCTCGATGTTTCGCAACAGACCTTGCAGGCCCTCGCGCGTGAAAGCGATGTCGTCGGGCACCGGCACCATGGCATCGTCGGGCAGCAACTCGACATCGGCGGCCCACAGCCCGAACTTCTGCCGCGCGCTGCGCAGGATGCGAAAGCGCTGCGTGCCGGTGCAGCCGATCAGCAGCAGGCCGGGGCGCGGCCGCTCGAGCTCGTCGATGCGCGCGAGCGTGCCGATCGGGTGAAAAGCCTCGTTCGCGAAGCCATCGCCGCCGGGCTCGCCGGAGGCCTGCTGTTCGGCGTTGCCCTTCGTCAGGCAAACCACGCCGAACGGCTCGCCCGCAGCGTGGCGGCGCGCGATCATGTCGAGGTACCTGACCTCGAAAATCTGCAGCGGCAACGACCCGCCGGGAAACAGCACGGACTGCAGCGGGAACAGCGGCAACTGCAGCAAGGTGGGCGCGGCGGTATCGGTCATCAAGCGATGCTAAGCCGGCGCCGGTATCCCTGCCACGGAGCCTGCCTTGGCACCCGTGCCGATGGTCTAATGGGCCGCTGATCGACGCCCGTTGCCACCCATGCCCGACAACCCCCCGAATGATTCGCTCGATGCGGCCGGTCGGCTGCGCTGGCAGTTGCGGCTGACATCGGCGCCGGCGCTGCTGGGCGCACTCGCGCTTTGGCTGCTCGCCACGCTCGGGCTGCGGCCGCTGCTGCTGCCCGACGAAGGGCGCTATGCCGAGGTGGCGCGCGTGATGTGGCAGGGTGGCACGTGGGATTCTTGGCTGGTGCCGACCCTCAACGGCCTGCCGTTCTTCCACAAGCCGCCGCTGTTCTATTGGCTCGACATCGCTGCGATGCAACTGCTCGGCGTGCACGAGTTCGCCGGCCGCTTCGGCTCGGCCGTCGGCGCGTGGGTGATGGGTGCGGCGCTGTTCTTCGCGATGCGGCGCTGGCATGGCGAACGCACCGGGCCAATAGCCCTTGGCATGCTCGCAACCACGCCGTTCTTCTACTTCGGCGGGCAGTACGCGAACCACGACATGCTGGTCGGCGGGCTGGTCACGGCGGCGGTGCTGGCACTGGCGCGCTCGCTGGATGAACCGCCCGCGGTCAACCTGCGTTGGCTCGTCGGCGGCTGGGTGCTGTGCGCGCTCGCGGTGCTCGCGAAGGGCCTCATCGGCATCGTGCTGCCGGCCCTCGTGATCGGCCCGTGGCTGCTCGCGCAGGGGCGCTGGCGGCAGATGCTGAAGTTGCTGCATCCGCTCGGGCTGCTCGCGTTCGCGGTCGTCGGCCTGCCGTGGTTCATCGCGATGCAGCTGCGCTTTCCGGGCTTCTTCGACTACTTCGTGATGGAGCAGCACTTTCGCCGCTTCGCGCAATCGACTTTCAACAACGTGAACGGCGCCTGGTTCTTCATCGCGGTGCTGCCTCTGGCAACGCTCCCGTGGAGCGTGTGGGCGCCGGCCGCATTCAAGCGCGCTTGGGGCCATCGCAGCCCGGCGACGCTGCTGTACGCATGGTGGGTGGTCGCGGTCGTCGGCTTCTTCTCGATCCCGAGCTCGAAGCTGGTCGGCTACGTGCTGCCGGCGCTTGCGCCGTGGTGCGCGCTGCTGGCGCTCGCGGTTGCCAGCGGCAACGCGCGCAGGTGGCGATGGGTGATGGGCGCGTCGGCGCTGGCCTGCGTCGCGGTCGTCGCTTTCGCGGCCTGGAAGGCGCCGCTGTCGAACCGCGCGCTGGCGTCGACGCTGGCGAGCGCGATGTCGCCCACCGACAAGGTCGTGATGGTCGGCGAGTATTACTACGACGTGCCGTTCTACGCGCGGCTCGCGCGCCCGGTGATCATCGCCGCCGACTGGGCCGACCCGGAGATCGCCCAGCGCGACAACTGGCGCAAGGAGGTCTTCGACGCCGCCCGGTTCGACCCGGTACTCGCGCGCGAACTGCTGCGCCCGCCGAGCGAGCTCGGCACGATGGCCTGCGGTGCCAGCGCCGTGTGGTTCGTCGTGCCCACCGGCCGAGCCGAGCGCGTGTCGGGCCAGCCCGGCGCGGCGCGCGCGTTCGCCGACAAGCGCACCGAACTCTGGCGCGTGCCGGGGCGCACCTGCCCTTGACCGCGCCAGCGTCCCGATGAGCACGGCGCGTCATTTTTCGCGCTACACGCTGGTCGGCGCGGTCGCGACCGCGGTGCATTACCTGGTGTTGATCGGCGGCGTCGAGCAGGCCGGCTGGCCAGCGTGGCTCGGCTCGGGGCTGGGTGCCGTCGTCGGTGCGCAACTGGCTTACGCCGGCAACCGCTGGTTCACGTTCGCGCACCGCGGCGAGGTCGGCGCCTCGTGGCCGCGCTTCATGTCGACCGCCTTGCTCGGCGCGCTGCTCGGCATGGCGATCGTCGCGCTTGGGGTGCGGCTCGGCGTGCACTACCTGATCGCGCAGGTGCTCGCGACGCTCGCCAGCCTGGTGCTGACCTTTGCGATCAACCGGGCCTGGACGTTCCGCTGAGCGCCGGCTCGGCGGCGGTTCGCCACACCCGGCCGAGGCGCACGTTCGCGGCGGCGAGGTCGTCGTCGAACGCGGCGCTGGCCAGGTACGCCAGTTCGCGCTCGCGCGCTGCAGCGATGGCGTCTGCCGGGTCGCCGTGCAGGTGCGTGCCGGGGTGGCAAAACAGCAGCCCGCCCTCGGCCGGCAACGCGGCGAGCCACCCGCGCATCAGCGATTGGTAGTCCGGCTCCGAGAAATCATAGGCGCCGAGCAGCACCGGGTTGTGCGCGATCACGCGCTGCGCGAGTTCGGCCGCGAGCGCACGGCCCCCGGTGGCTTCGATCATGCGGCGCTTGAAACCGGCGCCCGGCCCGAGCACGCACCCGGTGTTGCGCACCGCGGGGATCGGCTGCACGTGCTCGACCATGTCGAGAATGATCTGGCGCAGGCCCGGCAGGTGGTGCACGTGCTGGTGGCCGTCGATGAAAGCAGGCGGCTTGCCGAGCGCGCGGTTGAAGGC
>JANMWQ010000443.1:0-2759 GCA_031394085.1 Rhizobacter sp.
TCACGCACCGTGCCGACATCGCGGCCGAGCAAGGTGCGCGCGAGCGTGGTCTTGCCGGCGTTGGTGTGCGAGACGAGGCTGAGCGAGACGCTGTTCGATGCGCTCAAGACGCTGCCCTCGCGACCGGGCTGCGCATCGCCGACTGCAGCGCGCGGCCGGCGCCCACCACATCGGGCGCATCGAGGTCGACGCACACGGCGACGGTGCCGAGCGCCTCGGCGAACACGCGCCAGGCATCGCGGCGCTGCACCAACCGCGCCGAGTCGGCACCGAAGCGCTGCTTGAACGCGGCTTCGTCGACGAGCAGGATCGTCGCCGCACCGGCCGGCGCGCGCGCTGCGAGCTGCTGCGCGAAGCGGCCCTGGCTCTCCGCCTCGGGCGTGGCGGCGAGGTCGAACAGCGCGACCACGAGCGTGGTGCCGGCATCGAGCGCGGCGCCGGGTGCGCTGGCATCGTCGTCCTCGGCACCGAACGCAGCCGTCGGCGCGATGCGCAGCTGCAGGCCGTCGCCGAGCGCCGGCACGAGCACGGCCTGCAGCCCGAGCGCCGCCTGCGCGTTCGGCGTGCTCGCGTAGGGCCGCACGACGACGTGCGCGACATCGCCGTGCCGCAGCCGCGCGAGGCGCTGGAAATACGCATCGTCCATCGGCAATGCCAACCGCCGCGCGAGCCAGCGCGAGCGCAGTGCGCCGACGAGCGCGAGCAGCGTGCGCGGCAGCACGACGAAGAGCAGCAAGGTCAGCGCGAGCAGGTGAATCCACGGCGCAGCCGAGGCGCCGACGACCGTGCTGCCGTGCACGCTGCGCAGCGCCTCGAACGCTGCGGCGTCGGCCAGTGCGATGCCCGAGACCGCGACCGCCGGCGCGAGCACGAGCGCGAGCGCGGAATGGGCCACGTCGGCGCTCAGGAAGGTGCTTTCCCAGGCGGCGCGGTAGTCGAGCACCAGGCCGCGCAAGTACATGCCGGTGATCAGCCCGAGTGCGAGCGCGGCGGCCGCGGCGTGCAGCAGCGTCGCGGCCCGGGCTGCCGACAGCGCCGCGCTGAGCCGCAGCCACAGGCTCGCGAACAATTGCAACGCGCGCGAACTGCCGCTCGCCGATGCGTTCACCGAGCCCAGTCCAGGCAGGCTTCGGCCGAAGCGCAGCACGCGTTGCGTCGACATCACGAGGCTGCCCGGCCGCGTCTTGCGCATCAGCAGCCGCGCGAGCACGTGGCCGAGCAGCACGAGGTAGACGACCGCGTTCCACGCCAGCACCGCCCACAGCGGCGGCGCGAGCAGGTTGATGCGCTGGCTGCTGCCGATGCTGTCGGCAAGCACACCGAGCAGCAGCCCGGCGAGCACCGCCCACACGACCCAGCGTGCTCGCCACAGCCGCCGTGCGAGCCACTGTGCTGCGGCAGGCTCGCGTGGCGCGAGGCGCTGCATCGCGTGGTGGGCGCGGCGGGCGATGAAGGCTTCGGCATCTGCATCAGCGGCGCCGTCTTGCAGCGCAAGCCGCATGGCCCATGCGCGGTCTTCGTCGCGCCAGTTCGGGCTCGGCGGCTGCGCGGTCTCGAACGCCTGCAGCAGCGTGACGGCGCGCGCGCTGTCTTCGTTCATCGGCCGCGTGCGCTCAGACCCGCTCAGGCGCCGAGCTGCTGCGCGAGGTCGACGAAGTCGCGTGCAACGCGGTCGAAGCGATCGTCGGGCAGCGCGTCGGGCGGCGGCGCAGCGGTCGGGTTCGGGCCGTATTCGAGCGGGCGATTGACGAGCGCGGTGCGCAAGCCGGCGCGCGCGGCGCCGCGCAGATCGCTCGGGTGCGCTGCGACCATCAGCACCTCGTCGAACGAGAAACCCAGCAGTTGCGCTGCGCCTTGGTAGACCTCGGGGTCGGGTTTGTAGTGCTTCATGAGCGAATGTGGCTTTGCCACTTTGCTCATACCCCCTCGGGGGGCGGACGACGTACTCGTCGGCCTGGGGGTGATCATCAGTTCAGCGGAGAGCACGCAATCCCACGGCAGGCCGGCGCGCTTGGCCATGTTGACGAGCAGCGCGATGTTGCCGTTCGACAGGGTCGAGATCATGTAGCGCGACTTCAGCCGCACGAGGCCGGCGACCGCGTCGGGCCACGGGTCGAGCCGGTGCCACACGCGATTGAGATGGTCGCGCTCGGCTTCATTCAGCGATTCGAGCCCAAAGCGCGGGATCAGCCCGTCGAGGATCACGCGGTGCAGCCCGTCGACGTTGGTCCACGCGATCTCGCCGCTGCGCGCGCGCTGCATCGCCGGCTGGTAGCCGGCGCGCCAGGCGTCGGCGAACGCGGGCCAGTCGACCTTGATCTCCTTCGCCGCCGACAGCGCCGCGCCCTCGCGGACGATCGACGCGCGCCAGTCGACGACCGTGCCGAACACGTCGAACACCAACGCCTTGATCCGGCCCCCATCGAAATCGCTCATGCCAGCGCCCTCCCGATCAGGATCTTCTGCACATCGCTCGTGCCTTCGTAGATCTGGCACACGCGCACATCGCGGTAGATGCGCTCGACCGGAAAGTCGCTCACATAACCGTAGCCGCCGAACACCTGGATCGCCGCGCTGCAAACCTGCTCGGCCATCTCGCTGGCAAAGAGCTTGGCCATCGCCGCCTCTTTCAGGCACGGCACGCCGGCGTCTTTCAAACTCGCCGCGTGGTGGATCAACTGCCGCGCGGCCTCGATCTGCGTCGCCATCTCGCCGAGCCGAAACTGCAGCGCCTGGTGTTCGAAGATCGGCTTGCCGAA
>JANMWQ010000466.1:0-5630 GCA_031394085.1 Rhizobacter sp.
CCAGCATGCCGTTGGCGAGCAGGTGCGCCAGCGCCCAGAACTTCACCGCCAGCAGCATCGGGTGCTTTGCCGCCGCCTTGATGCGCCCGGGCAGGTAGGTGGCGAGCAGCAGCGGGAACACCGGCAGCATCAGCAGCAGCGCGATATGGCGCATTGCGGCGGGCGGCGTCCACACGACAACCGGCGCCTGGCGCGCCAGGCCGTAGCCGTAGACCAGCAGCACCAAGCCGGCGATCGAGACGACGGAGTAGAGGCCCTTCCACGCGCCCGGACTGCGCGCGGCCTGCGCGTCGCGCCAGGCCGGCGCCACGATCGCGACCGAGTGGATGCCGAGGAACAGCACCAGGCCGATGAGGAACAACGCCATCACACGCTCCCGCAATGAAGGAGCGCGCAGTCTATCCCCGCATCAATTCGATTCCTTGATCAGCCGTCCGCTCGCCGACTGGATCGGCCGCGCGTTCATCGGGTAGAGCCGCGCGAAGATGCCGATCTGCTCGGCCGAGATCGGCACCGGCTGCTTCATCACCATCCACAGCACGCCTTCGCTGCACGGCGGCGTGGTCAGCGAGCCCATGTAGGTGAAGTAGTGGCGCTCGGGCGGCAGCAGGTCGTTCAGGTTCAGCGTGGTGCGTGCCGGCACCTCTTCGCCCTTTTCGAGCGGCAGGTTGTTCCACACGCTTTGCACCACGCCCTGCGCGGCACCGCGCTCGAGCAGCACGGCGACGACGGCGAGGCGGCCTTCGAGATCCTTGTGCACCAGGTGCACGACCATGTCGAACTGCTTGCCGTCGATGCGCTCCTCCGACGGGCGATGAAAGTGGAACTGCAGCAGCTCGTAGTGCCGCCCCATCACCTCGATCGAGTTGCCGGCGGCCAGATTGACCTGCACCGTGTGGCCGTTGTCGACGACGCGAAAGCCGCTCGGCTTGTAGTCGAAACGCACCGGGTCGAGCTCGACCTTGATGCCGTCGCGGATGTCGATCGGACTCTGCCGCGTGCCGGTCGAGCACTTCGAGAATTCCGGCTTCATCTGGCCCCAGGTCTCGGGGCCACCGCTGCCGCCGTAGTCCCAGTGGGCGGCGACGACGGCATGCGCGGCGTTGGCCGCGTGCGCCGGCTCGGCCAATGTCGCGCTCGGCTTGCGAGGCGCCGCGCGTCTGGCCTCGGCCTTGGGTTCAGGTGCTGGTTCAGCGGCCACCGGCGCGCTCGTCTTCGCGATCACGCGCACCACGTTCGGGTTCGCGGTGTCGGGCGCCTTGGTGGCGCCGAGCTTTTGCGCGAGGCGCTCCCGAATCACCTCGAGCGGGTCGCGCGCGGGCTCGCCCTTGGCCTTCTTCGCCGCCCGCTCCTCCATCGGCTCTTCGGCGGCCGCCGCCTTAGTTGCCGGCGCGCCGTGATCGGATGCGAACGCGAGGTGGCAGGCTGCGCTCAGCGCGAGCAAGGAAAAAACACGAGGCAACGACAACGAGGCAGGCATGGTGCGAACTCCGGCGCCGAAACCAGGCGCCTCGCGTCCATATCGACGCAGCGCGCGCCGACTTGAGCCTCAGCCCGGCCCGGTGACCCGCGGCTTGACCCAAATCCAGGCGACCACGCCGACGCTCATCATCAACAGCGAGGCCACCGCGAGCCAGACCGTCGAGTGCATCACCAGCGGCGCGATCACGCCGGCCACGATGCCGTTGGCGAGGCTGCCGATGCAGGCCTGGAACGACGAGGCCATGCCGCGGCGCTCGGGCATCAGGTCGAGCACCATCAGCGTCACCACCGGCACCATCAGCGCCCAGCCGAACGCGTAGATGCCCAGCGGGATCAGTGCCCACCAAGCCTGTGGCGTGAACAGCAGGTTCAGCGCGAGGTTCACGATCGACACGATCAGCATGATCAAGAAACCGTGTCGGATCTGGTGGTGCGGCTTGATGCGCCCGGCCAGCCGCCCCGAGAAGAACGCGCCGCCCATGATCCCGGCGATCGTGATCATGAAGAACCAGAAGAACTGCCCGGGCGCCAAATGCAGGTGATCGCCGAGGAACACCGGCGCCGAGAGCACGTAAAGGAACATGCCGTTGAACGGGATGCCGCTGGCCAGCGCCAGCATCATGAAGCGCGCGCTGCCGCCCATCTCGAGGTAGCCGCGCATCAGGTTGCGCGCGTTGAACGGCTGGCGCTGGCTCAAATGCAGCGTCTCGGGCAACAGCTTGTAGTTCGCGATCCACAGGATCACGCCGACCGCGGTGAGAAACCAGAAGATCGAATGCCAGTCGGCGTGCACGAACAAGAAGCCGCCGACCATCGGTGCGATCGCCGGTGCCACGCCGAAGTAAATCGTCACCTGCGACATCACGCGCTGCGCGTCGGCGGGCGGGAACATGTCGCGGATCACCGCGCGCGAAATCACGATGCCGGCGCCGGCCGACATGCCCTGAACGGCACGAAAGAACACGAGTTGTCCGATGCTCTGCGACATCGCGCAGCCGACCGACGCGAGCGTGAACACGACCAGCCCCCACAGCACGACCGGGCGCCGCCCGACGCTGTCGGAAAGCGCACCATGAAACAGATTCATGATCGCGAACCCGAACAGGTAGGCCGAGAGCGTTTGCTGCATCTCGACCGGTGTCGCGCCGATCGCGGTGGCGATGCCGGTGAAAGCCGGCAAGTAGGTGTCGATCGAGAACGGCCCGAGCATTCCCAGGCAGGCGAGCAAAACGGCGAGGGCCCAGCGCGGGGCGCGCCAGAGGGTGTGTGCGTCGGGATTCATCGAAACCGCCGAGTCTACGGTTTGCGTCGATGGCGCGCCCGGCGCATGCCCATGCGTCGGGGCAGGTTCGAAAAAAAGTGTGAAGCGGGCCGATAGGCCGGATTCTGTGCGGTCGGCACCTCTTGCGAAGCGCCGACCGTGACCGCCATTCCTCTGGGCCGCGCATCGCTGCGACGGCTCGATGCCACCTACCCGCCGGCTCGTGCGGAGCCACACGTCAAAACGAACGCGGTCGCTGCCGCGCCGCTCACGCCAGCCTATTTGGTGTTGCTGCGCGTAGAGATTGCCCGTTTCACCCGGCCGAGCATCTTTCGACACCCGGCCGACTCGTCTCTGTTGCTCTGATCCTCACCTCACGGTGGGCAGCCGTTAACTGCTACGCCGCCCTGTGCAGTCCGGACCTTCCTCCAGTGCGCCTTTTCAAGCCTTGCACCAGCGGCGGTCTGGCCCACTTCACGGAGCAGATTATCCCCGCGGGCGGCGGCTGATGCGGCGCCCGCGCAACAAATCAGCTGGTAGCGAGGGCCGTCACGCGACGAAACATGTTCTTCGTCAACCGATCGGGCAAACCCGCGTTCTAATACGTGCCGCGCTCCATCGGTCTGCAAACGCAGTCCGACAGCAAGCCGACCGGATGAGGGCATGTCGCTCCGAGTGCGTCGACTCTCCCGGTAATGCCCTTACGCTCGTTCTCAAACTGGAGATTGATATGACGATGAAAAACGCTCTGACCGTCGTGGCCGCTGTCGCCGCTGCCCTGTTTGCCCAAGCCACGTTCGCCCAAGCTTCGGCTCCGGCGTCGCGCGCCGAAGTCAAGGCCGAAACCAAGGCCGCAGAAAAAGCCGGCAAGCTGACGCCGGCTGGCGAAGGTTCGGCTCCGGTCGAAAAGTCGACCGCCAAGTCAACCACCCCGCGCGCTGAAGTCAAGGCCGAAACCCGGGCCGCCGAAAAGGCTGGCAAGCTGACGCCGGCTGGCGAAGGCGCGGCGCCGACGGAAAAGTCGACCGCCAAGTCGACCAAGACCCGCGCCGATCGCAAAGCCGAAACCAAGGCTGCTGCCAAGGCCAAGCAACTGACCCCGGCTGGTGAAGGCCCTGACGCGCCGAAGAAGTAAGAACTGCCTGCGGCTGCGGCGCTGACCTCGGCGCCGGGCGGCTCACAACAGCGGCCTTCGGGCCGCTGTTTGTTTTTGAGGCGAGCGAAAAACTGTGTCGTCGCGGTAGAACGCCGGTGACTCGTTCGCCGCCCACCAACCCGGCACGCCGAGCACCGGCAGCGGCAAAAAGGGCTTGCCTGCCAGTTGCTGCGGCGTGAGCGAGTCGGCCAGCCACGCTGTTGGCTCTTTGTGACCGTGTGGCACCACCCACACATGCGCGGTGATCGCCGCGCGCGGTTGCACCAGCTTCTCGATCAGTGCGTGGCCGAACAGCGCGATGCGGGCCTCGACCCAGGCAGCGCGGTGCGTGACGAACAGCGCGTGCCAGTCGCGCTGGCGCAGCGCATCGAGCAGCAGCGGCGGCGCCTGCAGCAGCGCGGCGTTTTCGTCGAACAGGGTCAGCGCGTCTCGCTCGGCGCCGCGTGGCGCGCCAGAGGCGGCGTTGGCAATTTGCGCGGCCTGCAGTTCGTTCAGCCTGCGCTTGAGCGCGGGATGCGCCATCCATGCCAGACCGTTGAAGAAGTCGTGCAGGTTCGCGCGAGTCGGCACGCAAGCGGTGCGGGCGATGAAAGCTTCATAGGCCTCGCCCGGTGGCAGCTCGCGCTGTTCGACAAAGCGCAGTCGCCCTGCGCGCAGCATGACCGCCTCACCGAGGCCGGCATTCAGTGCCTCGACCAACCCGGCCCCGCGCGATCGGTCGGCGAGAGGCTCACCAAGCCGACGCCACGGCGCCAGCCAGGGGCGCGACCAGTCGATCGCGTCGAGATTCGTCGCGGTCTTCGCGCCGCTTGTCGTCACGCCGCTTTCGCGCCCCGGTAACGCACAGTGCGCGGCCGGTCCGCCGGCACGAGCTCGAAGTGCGCGGCGTGGCGCTTCAGGAATCCGCTCGTCGATTTGCTCTTGCTCGTCAGCAGTTCGGCTTGGCGCAAGGCCTTGCCGACCTCACCGAGTTGCAGCGGCGCACCGTTGCGCAGCGCCGGCACTGCCAGCAAGATGGCGGCGACCTCGGGCGGCAGCACGGCTGCCGGCGGCGCTGGTGCAGGGGCAACCACAGGCGCGGCCACCGGCGCTCTCGCACGCAACGGCTGCGCACGCACGCGCGGTGGGCGCGCCACGGGCGCCGACGTTGGCAGCGCGCGCGCCGGCTCTCGCGGCGCCTCGCGCGGCGATTTGCGGTGCGCGAGGTCGATGAACTCGTCGTAGGCCAGTGGCGCCTCGCCGCCAGTCTTGCCGGCCTGTCCGATGCCGAGCACGCGGCAGCCCTTCTCGCGCAGACGTTGCGCGAGCGGCGCGTAGTCGGAATCGCTCGACGCGATCACGACCACGTCGGGGTTCTCGCAGATCGCCAGATCGATCGCGTCGACGGCGAGTGCGATGTCGGTCGAGTTCTTGCCAGTCGGCACGTTGACCATCGGCCGGATCGCATAGCGCTTGAACAGCTCGGTGTGCTCGGTCACCTTCTGCGGGCTCGAATACGCACGCCGAAAGTGGATCTGGCCGTAGAGCTTGAGCAGGTGCTGAACCGCCTGCTCGATCACATCGCCCGAGAGGTTGTCGGCATCGATCAACAGGGCCACGCGGGTGTCGTCATTCATGGGCAGAGTCCAGCAATTTCCACGCGAGGCTTTCGCCGCCGCGCAGGGGTTTGAGGGTGGTCTCGCCGAAGGGCAGCGACTCGGGCAGGGTCCAGGCTTCGCGACGCAAGGTGAC
>JANMWQ010000507.1:0-3117 GCA_031394085.1 Rhizobacter sp.
CAGCGATTGCAAGCCGCAACCCGCCGGCCGCCGCCGAGAAGAAGGTGCTGTATTGGCACGACCCGATGGTGCCGGGCCAGCGCTTCGACAAACCCGGCAAGTCGCCGTTCATGGACATGCAGCTCGTGCCGGTCTATGCCGACGCCGATGCCGACGCCAACGCGGGCAACGCCGACGGCGGTGTGAAGATCAGCCCGACCGTGCAGCAAAACCTCGGCATCCGGTTCGCGACGGTTCGGCGCGCCTCGGTGTCGTCGTCGTTCGATGCGGTCGGCGCGGTGCAGTTCGACGAGCGCCTGAGCGTGGCGGTGCAAACGCGCGTCGCGGGCTATGTGGAGCGGCTGCTGGTGCGCGCGCCGATGGCGCGGGTGCGCAAGGGGCAGGCGCTCGCGACCGTGTTCGCACCCGAGTGGCTCGCGCCGCAGGCCGAGCTGCTCGCGCTGCAACGCGTCGGCGTCGGCCCCGAGTTGATCGCCGCGGCGCGCGACCGGCTGCGCGCGATGTCGGTCCCGGCCGATCTCGTGCGCCAGAGCGAGGCCGCGGGCACGGCGCAGGCGCGCTTCACGCTGACCGCGCCGGCCGACGGCGTGGTGGCCGAACTCGGCGTGCGCGAAGGCGCGGCCGTGGCGCCGGGGATGACGCTGTTCCGCATCGCCGGCCTCGCCAAGGTGTGGGCGGTGGCCGAGGTGCCGGAGGCATTGGCGCTGCGGTTGGCGCGCGGTCAGAAGGTCAAGGCCGTGCTGCAGGCCGACGCGTCGCAAATGTTCGACGGCACGCTGACGGAAATCTTGCCGCAGGTCAGCGCGCGCACACGCACGCTGCAGGCGCGCTTCGAGGTCGACAACCGCGGCGGCAAGCTCGTGCCGGGCATGCTGCTGCGGCTGCAGGTCGCGGGGCCGCCGGTGGCGCGGCTGCTGGTGCCGTCGGAGGCGGTGATCCGCACTGGCCAGCGCGCGGTCGTGATCGTCAGGCGCGGTGGTGGTTTCGAACCCCGCGACGTGTCGCTCGGCGCCGAGAGCGGCGACGACACCGAGGTCGTGCAAGGCCTGGCCGTTGGCGACGAGGTCGTCGCGAGCGGCCAGTTCCTGATCGACTCCGAAGCGCGGCTGCGCTCGGTGCTTGGCGGCATGGCGGCGGCCTCGGCGGCTCCCGTGGCCTCGGCACCCGGAGCCACGCGATGATCGCGGCGCTGATCCGCTGGTCGGTCGTGAACCGTTTTTTGGTGCTGCTCGCGACCGCGTTTTTGGTCGCCGCGGGGCTCTGGTCGGTGGCGCGCACGCCGCTCGATGCGCTGCCCGACCTGTCGGACACGCAGGTCATCATCCGCACGCCCTTTCCAGGCAAATCGCCGCAGGTCGTCGAAGACCTCGTCACCTACCCGCTGACGACGACGATGCTCAGCGTGCCGGGCGCAAAGACGGTACGCGGCTACTCGTTCTTCGGTGACTCGTTCGTCTACGTGCTGTTCGACGACAAGACCGACCCGTACTGGGCGCGCTCGCGCGTCGTCGAGTACCTCAACCAAGTTCAGAGCCGGTTGCCCGCAGGCGCCAATGCCGCGCTCGGGCCCGATGCCACCGGCGTCGGCTGGGTCTACGAGTACGCGCTCGTCGACCGCAGCGGCAAGAACGACCTGGGCCAACTGCGCGCGCTGAACGACTGGTTTCTCAAGTTCGAGCTGAAGACCGTGCCCGATGTGGCCGAGGTCGCGAGCATCGGCGGCATGGTGCGCCAGTACCAGGTCGTGCTCGACCCCGACCGCATGCGCGGCTTCGGCGTGACGCAGGCTGTTGTGATCACGGCGCTGCAGCAGGCGAATCAGGCAGCCGGCGGCTCGGTCGTCGAGATGGCCGAGGCCGAGTACATGGTGCGTTCGCGCGGGTTCCTCAAATCGCTCGACGACTTTCGCAGCATCCCGCTCGCGTTGACGGGCGCGACGCCGGTGCTGCTGCGCGATGTGGCGAGCGTGCAGATCGGCCCGGAGATGCGGCGCGGCATCGCCGAACTCGACGGCGAGGGCGAAGTCGCCGGTGGCGTGGTCGTGATGCGCTCGGGCAAGAACGCGCGCACGACGATCGCGGCCGTCAAGGCCAGGCTCGAAGCGCTCAAGCCGAGCCTGCCGCCGGGGGTCGAGATCGTGCCGACCTACGACCGCTCGCTGCTGATCGACCGCGCCGTCGACAACCTGCGCACCAAGCTCGTCGAAGAGTTCGTGGTCGTCGCACTCGTGTGCGCGATCTTCCTGTTTCACCTGCGCTCGGCGCTGGTCGCGGTGGTGGCGCTGCCGGTCGGCGTGCTCGCCGCGTTCGTCGTGATGCACTGGCAGGGCGTGAGCGCGAACATCCTGTCGCTCGGCGGCATTGCCGTCGCGATCGGCGCGATGACCGATGGCTCGGTCGTGATGGTCGAGAACCTGGCCAAGCACATCGAGGCGTTCGAAGCGAAACATGCACGCCAGCCTTCGGTCGCCGAACGCTGGGCGCTGGTGGTCGAATCGTGCGTCGAGGTCGGGCCGGCGCTGTTCTTCTCGCTGCTCGTGATCGCGCTGTCGTTCGTGCCGGTGTTCGCGCTCGAAGCCCAAGAGGGCCGCTTGTTCGCGCCACTCGCGTTCACGAAGACCTATGCGATGGCGGCCGCGGCCGGGCTCTCGGTCACGCTCGTTCCGGTGTTGATGGGCTACTTCATCCGCGGCCGCATTCCGCACGAGGCCGCCAACCCGCTGAACCGCGGGCTGATCGCGGTCTACCGGCCGGCACTCGACGCCGTGCTGCGTTTCCCGAAGTCGACGCTGGGGGTCGCCGCACTGCTGCTGGCGTTGACGGTCGTGCCGCTGACGCGCCTCGGCGGCGAGTTCATGCCCGCGCTCGACGAGGGCGATCTGCTCTACATGCCGTCGGCGCTGCCGGGCCTGTCTGTCGCGAAAGCCGCGCAACTGCTGCAGCAGACCGATCGCCTGATCAGAGCAGTGCCGGAAGTCGCGCGCGTGTTCGGCAAGGCCGGCCGCGCCGACACCGCGACCGACCCGGCGCCGCTGGAGATGTTCGAGACCACCGTGCAGTTCCAGCCGCGCGATCAATGGCGCGCCGGCAAGACGCCGGAGAAGCTCGTCGACGAGCT
>JANMWQ010000536.1:0-1660 GCA_031394085.1 Rhizobacter sp.
CCTCGGGTTCGCGACCGTCGTGTCGCAGCCGTTCGACTCGTTCGGCTGGTTCGGCGCCGGCCCGGTGCAACAGAACTGGCTCGCACTGTGGCCGATGCTCTCGGCGCTCGCCGCGCTCGGCGGCATCGCGGCGGCCTTCGCACTGCGCAGCCGCGCGCTGATGGGCGCGGGCGCGGTCGCCGTGCTGTTGCACATCTCGCATTTCTACTACGAGCTCGGCACCAGCCTGCTGCTCAAGTCGCTGCTGATGCTCGCGATGGGTGGCGCGTTGGTGCTCGCGGCACGCTGGTTTGCACGGGGAGAACACGCATGAAGACCGTCTGGATTCGCGGCTTGATCGCACTCGGCGCGCTGCTCGTGCTCGGCGCCGTCAACGTCTCGATCGTCGGCAAGGAACGCATCAAGCGCGACGGCGAGGTCGTGTACCTTTCGCTCGAGCCGGTCGACCCGCGCTCGCTGATGCAGGGCGACTACATGGCGCTGCGCTTCGCGCTGGTTCGCGAACTCGAAAGCGGCGAAGAAAAAGCCGGCAGGCCGCGCCGTGAAGGCGAGACGCGGTTCGCGCGCATCGCGCTCGACGCGCAACGCGTCGCTCGTCTGGCCGGGACCGACGCCACCGACGCGCCCGACGCGCCCCCGCCGATGCGGCTGCGCTACCGCCTTCGCAACGGGCAGGTCTGGCTCGGCACGAACGCGTTCTTCTTTGAGGAGGGCACGGCCGATCGCTTCACCCACGCGCGCTACGGCGAGTTCCGCGTCGACCGCGCGAGTGGCGAGGCGGTGCTGGTCGGGCTGCGCGACCGGACGTTGCAGGCGCTGTAGATCTTGCTCCCTCTCCCGCATGCGGGAGAGGGCCCTCACCCCAGTCCTCTCCCAGAGGGAGAGGGAGGAGTACTCATCCGAGCTCGGCGCGCATCGCGTCGATGATTTGCTTGTAGTCGGTCTGACCGAAGATCGCGCTGCCGGCGACGAAGGTGTCGGCACCGGCATCGGCCGCGGCGCGGATGTTGTCGACCTTGATGCCACCGTCGACTTCGAGCCGGATGTCGCGACCCGTCTCTTGGTGGTGCACGTCGATCAACTTGCGGATCGCCTCGATCTTCTTCAGCGAACCGGGGATGAAGCTCTGCCCGCCGAAGCCGGGGTTCACGCTCATCACCAAAATCACGTCGAGCTGGTCGATCGTCCACTCCAGCACGTCGAGCGGCGCGGCCGGGTTGAACACCAGGCCGGCGCCGCAGCCGGCACCGCGTATCAGCTGCAGCGTGCGGTCGACGTGCTCGCTCGCGCTCGGGTGGAACAGGATGTGATCGGCACCCGCACCCGCGAACGCGAGCGCGAGCGCGTCGACCGGCTCGACCATCAGGTGCACGTCGATCGGCACCTTCGTGCCGTCGGCCGCGACCGCGTGCTTGCGCAGCGCCTCGCAGACCATCGGGCCGAAGCTCAGGTTCGGCACGTAGTGGTTGTCCATCACGTCGAAGTGAATCCAGTCGGCGCCGGCCGCGATGACCTTTCGCAACTCGTCGGCGAGGTGGCCGAAATCGGCAGAAAGAATGCTCGGGGCGATGCGATAAGTTCGGTTCGACATGGTGCGTACTCGGGTTTCGCGTGAATTCTAGGTGCGGGCCTCGACTCCCGGGCGCTCGACGCCATGGCG
>JANMWQ010000539.1:0-2701 GCA_031394085.1 Rhizobacter sp.
TGGGGGTGAGGGGGCGCGAAGCGCCGGTGCGCGGCATGCAGCCCCTCACCCCAGCCCTCTCCCCAGAGGGGCGAGGGAGCAAATTGTTCAACACCGATTTCACGTCAGCCACCTTTGCTCAGCCGACGCATGCGCTCGCTCGGCGTCACGATGTCGGTGAGCCGAATACCGAACTTGTCGTTGACGACCACGACTTCGCCTTGCGCGATCAAGTAGCCGTTGACGAGCACGTCCATCGGCTCGCCGGCCATCGCCTCCAACTCCACGACCGAGCCCTGCGCCAATTGCAGGATGTGCTTGATCGGGATGCGCGTGCGGCCCAGCTCCACGGTCAACTGCACCGGGATGTCGAGGATCATGTTGATGTCGTTGCCAGCCGTGCTGGCGCCGGTGGGCGTGAAGTTCTGGAACGACGCTGGCGAGATCTGGTCGGCCCGCGGATGCACTTCGGAGGCCGTCTCCGGCTTCGATTCGGCGAGTGCGGCGGCCCATTCGGCGGCCATCGCGTCTGCGTCTTCTGCAGGCGCGGTATTTTCTTCAGCTGACATTGCGTTCCCCCAGCCAACCCGTCTCGGAGTTGGTCAACAGTTGATTGACCTTGAGTGCGTACTTGCCGTTCGAGGTGCCGTAGTGGCAGTCGAACACCGGCACGCCGACCACCTTGGCCTGGATGGCCTGGTGCAGGTCGAGTTCGATGAAATCGCCGACCTTGAACGACAGCAGCTGCTCGACCGTGGCCGGCGCCTGCGCGAGCTCGGCAACGAGCTCGACCTGGGCCGACTGGATCTGCTGCTTCATCAGGTTGACCCAGCGCTTGTCGGGCTCGGACGAATCACCCTGGATCGTCGAATACAGCACGTCGCGAATCGGCTCGAGCGTGGCGTACGGAATGCAGAAGTTGATGGTGCCGCTGGTGTCGCCGATCTCGAGCGTGAAGCTGGTCGCGACCACGATCTCGCTCGGCGTGGCGATGTTGGCGAACTGCGGCTGCATCTCCGAGCGCTGGTATTCGAGCTCGAGCGGGTAGACGCCTTGCCAGGCCTTCTTGTATTCGGCCGTGATCACGTCGACCAGCCGCCCGATGATGCGCTGCTCGGTGGGCGAGAAGTCGCGCCCTTCGATGCGCGTGTGGTACTTGCCAGCGCCACCGAAAAGCGCGTCGATCACCGCGAACACGAGCGCCGGGTCGCACACGATCAGGCCCGAGCCGCGCAGGGGCCGCACGCTGACGATGTTGAAGTTGGTCGGCACCACGATCTCGCGCAGGAAGGCGCTGTACTTCTGCACCTTGATGCTGCCGATCGAGATCTCGGGGCTCTTGCGAATGAAGTTGAACAGGCCGAGGCGGATGTTGCGGGCGAAGCGCTCGTTGATGATCTCCATCGTGGGCATGCGCCCGCGCACGATCCGCTCCTGGCTGGCCAGGTCGTAGTTGCGGATCGCGCCCTCGTCGACCTGCTCCTGATCGAGCTTCTGGCTCTCGCCAGTGATGCCCTGCAGCAGCGCGTCGACTTCGTCTTGCGAAAGAATCTGTTGATTCATTTATTGGACGATGAAGTTGGAGAAGTGAACGTGCTTGATCGGGTTCGGCTCGGCCGGCGCCTTCGCCTTCTTCGCCGTCTCTTTCTTTTTATTCGGCTTCGTGTCTTCGTCGTCGGCTGCGGGCTTGTCTGTCTCGGTCTCGGCCACCTTCTCGACGACGGCCGCCGGTTCACCGACCTCGATGCCCATCGTTCGCGCCGATTCGCGCAAGATCTCGCCCGCGAGTTGCTCCTTGCCGGCGCGGTCGAGCAGGTCTTTGGAGGACTTGTGCGACAGGATCATCAGAATCCCGTTGCGGATCGCCGGCATGAAGGCCTTCATCGATTCGGCGAACTTCGCGTCTTCGACCTCGAAGGTGATGCCGATCTGCGCGTAGCGGTCGGCTTCCTTGTCGGCGAGGTTCACGACGAAGGGGTCGATCGGCAGAAACGTGGGCGGGTGCTTCAGGTCGGGTTTGTCGCTGTGGTGCTCGGCACTCGCGCTCGTTGTCGAGTCTTCACCCTCGGCGGCGGCAGCGGCGGCCTTCTTCTTCAGCAAGAACACGGCTGCACCACCGCCGATCACCAGCAGCAACAGCACGGCCGCCACGATGATGATCAGCTTCTTCTTGCCCTTCTTGGCGGGCACGACGGCACCGTTGGTGGCAGGGGCAGCAGCAGCGGCAGCGGACATCGTCACTCCTTCATTTTTTGGGGCCATCGGTCACCGCAAGGCGCGTGACGGCATGAAGGAAATTGTGGAATCGATGCCCGGAACTTAAGCGGGAATAAGCGGGGGATTCGGCGGCCAGTAGCGCGCAGCGCTGGGTTAGGCGAACAGGTCGACGCCACCCTGGGTGACGATGCGGCGTGCTGCGGTGGCGACGCGCTTCGTCTCGTCATCGACGGCGATGTGGCGCGCGCGCTCGCCCTCCGGTGAAGCCGAATCGCCGCGCCCGCCGTGCCCACCACCGTGCTGCGAGACGCCACCGCCGGCGAGCGTGAAGCCGGCGTCGGCGAGCGCGCTCGCGAGCTCGGGCAGGCCGGCTTCGATGGCGCGCCGCGTGGCGGCCATGTCGGCACCGAAATCGATGCGGGCTTGCGTGCCGTCCATCACGATCTGCACCGAGACCGGGCCCATGTCGGCGGGGTTCAGGTGCAGCTCGGCGGTCTGCACGCCG
>JANMWQ010000548.1:0-1537 GCA_031394085.1 Rhizobacter sp.
GGATCTTGATGCCCTCGATGCGCTCCATCGGTCGCACCGATTCGCGGATGATGCCCTCGGCCTTCTCGACCAGCCGCATCCGCAGCGCCGCCATGCGCGCCTCGGGGCTCAGCATGTTGTGCGCCGCGTTCATCAGCTGCAGCCCCTCGGCCTCGATCTCGGCGCGCAGCCGCATCGCCATCGATTTGATCTTGTCGGCATCGGCATCGGCTTCGGCCTGCGCGCGCACCGCATCGCCGCGGTCGGCGCTCGCGGCCTTCTCGGCCTGCGCGGCCGAGGTGAGCCGCAACGCATCGCGCTCGGCGACCTGCGCAGCGCCGATCAGGTCGATCGCCTTCTTGCGCTCGGCCATCTCGACCTCGCGCGCGGTGAACACTTTTTCTTCGGCCGAGATCGCGAGCGCGCGGGCGACCTCGGCTTCGGCCTGCGCCTCGCTCTGCGCCTTGCTCTCGCGCGCGACCGCGATCGCGCGTTGCTGCTCGGCCAGCTCCATCGTCATGCGGCGTTCGATCTCGGCGGCTTGAACCGCGCGCTCCTTGCCGATGCGCTCCTGCTCCAGCGTCTGCTCCGAACGGATGCGCGCGGTGTCGATGGTCTGCTTCGCGGCAATCTGCGCGCCCTCGGCGGCCTGCTCGCGCTGCGCGCGCTCGGTCGCCACCTCGGCACGCTGGCGGGCGCGCGCGATCTCGACCTCGCGCTGCTGGGCAAGCCGCGCGTACTCGCTTTCACGGTCGATCTCGAGCGAGAGTTTCTCGGCCTCGAGGTTCTTGTTGCGGATCGCGATCAGCGTGTCTTGTTCGACATCGTTGCGCTGCTTCTTGCGGTGCTCGATCTGCTCGGTCAGGCGCGTCAAACCCTCGGCATCGAACGCGTTGCTCGGGTTGAAGAATTCCATGCCGGTCTGGTCGAGTTGCGTCAGCGACGCGGCTTCGAGTTCCAGGCCGTTCTTGGTCAGGTCTTCGGCCACCGTCTCGCGCACTCTTCTGACGTAGGCACCGCGTTTCTCGTGCAGTTCTTCCATCGTCATCTCGGCTGCGGCGGTGCGCAGCGCGTCGACGAACTTGCCTTCGACCAGTTCCTTCAGCTGGTCCGGCGCCATCGTGCGCAGGCCGAGCGTCTGCGCGGCGTTCGCGACCGAATCCGGGTTCGCCGCAACGCGCACATAGAACTCGGCGATCACGTCGACACGCATCCGGTCTTTCGTGATCAGCGCCTTGTCGCGGCCACGGCTCACCTCGAGCCGCAGCGTGTTCATGTTGACCGGGATCACGTCGTGCACGATCGGCAGCACGAAGGCGCCGCCGTCGAGCACGACCTTCTGGCCACCGAGCCCGGTGCGCACGAACGCACGCTCTTTCGAGCTGCGCAGGTAGAGCCAGTGCATCAGCCTCACGATGATCGCGACGACGATCGCGACGACGATCAGGCCGAGGATGAAACTGCCGAACTGGGAGCCTGACATGGGGAGTTCTCCGCTGTTGCGAGCTATCGCTTGATTTGTGTGAAGCGCCGCGTGGTGTCGGTGAGCGCGGCCTCG
>JANMWQ010000635.1:0-2398 GCA_031394085.1 Rhizobacter sp.
ACCACATCACGCGCGTGTTCGAAGCCGTATGACACCGGAACAGGGCAGCCGTCTCGCCGCGCTGATGACGCGGCCTTACAAGTACATCCGGCTCGAATGGAGCGGCGAGCTCGCTGCGCTGCGGCTGCGCACCTGCGTCAAGCCGATCCAGTGCTACAGCCTGGCGGCGATGGCCGAGTTGCAGCGCGTGCTGCAAGATATTGCCGACTGCCCGGGCCTGGTCCACCACTTCGTCCTCACGTCCGACGTCCCGGGGGTCTTCAACTTCGGCGGCGACCTGTCGCTGTTCGTGCTGCTGATTCGCGCGCGCGACGTCGAGTCGCTGCGCATGTACGGCCGGCGCTGCGTTGATCTGGTCTGGTGGATGGAAAACGCGTCGAGGCTGGGCGTGCACACCACCGTGCTGGTGCAGGGCGACACGCTCGGCGGCGGGCTGGAATCGGTGATGCCGTTCCACAAGGTCATCTTCGAACGCAGCGCGCAGGCCGGATTTCCCGAAGTGCTGTTCAACCTCTTCCCCGGCATGGGCGCCTGGGACTTCACGATCCGCAAGGCCGGCTTCGCGGTCGCGAACGAAATGATCCTGTCTGGCAGGCTCTACACCGCCGAGCAGCTGCAGCAGCGTTCGCTGGTCGACATGGTGATCGAAGACGGCGAAGGCGAGGCCGCGATCGAGGCGGTGCTGCACTCGGTGAACCCGCGCCTGCGCGGCACGCTCGCCGCGCTCGAGGCGCGGCGCCACGCCGCACCCATCACCTACGAATCGCTGATGTCTATCGTCGACCAGTGGACCGAAACCGCGCTGCAACTGACCGATCGCGACCTGCGGCTGATGGAGCGGCTTGCGCGCGCCCAGGTGCGCAAGGCCGGCGGCGGCGACGAAGGCGCGGTGGCCGAGATCAAGCGAATCGAGCTCGACACCGCGTGGGGCGAAGAGCGCACCGGCGTGACCGAATGGGGCGCGTTTGCGTGAGCGCGTCGCCCGCGCCACGCCGCGCCGGGGGTCCCGCTCAAAGCCAGGTCCTGAGCAGCTCCAGCAACTGATCGCGGGTGTAGGGCTTGGCGAGGTGGGCGTCCATGCCGGCCTCGCGCGAGCGCACCGCGTCTTCCTCGAACGCGTCGGCGGTGAGGGCCAGCACCGGCATGCGCGGTAGCCCCAAGCGCAACTCGCGTTTGCGGATTTCTTGCGTGGCGGCGTAGCCATCCATCACCGGCATCTGGCAATCCATCAACACCACGTCGACGCTGTGCGATTCGAGCTGCGTCAGTGCCTGGCGGCCGTCGCTGGCTTCGATCACGCTCAGCCCGAGCGACTGCAGGACCTCGCGCGCGATCATCCGGTTCACGTCGTTGTCTTCGACGACGAGCACGCTGCCCATCAGCGTGGAATCACCGTCGAGGCCACCGAGCGCGGAGTCGGCCTGCGGCGCGTGCACCGAGGTGCGATCCGGCTCCAGCGCCAGCCCGAACCGAAAACGCGAGCCCTGCCCGGCGCGGCTCTTGACCTCGATCTTGTCGCCCATCGCCTCGACGATGCGCTGGCTGATCGCCAGGCCCAACCCAGTGCCGCCACGGCGACGGCTGCGTGTGCCGTCGACCTGATGGAACGGCTGGAACAGGCTCTCAAGTGCTTCCGGCGGGATGCCGATACCAGTGTCACGGACCTCGATGGCCACGCCCGCGAGACCGGCGGCGGCGGGCTGCGGCGCCACCCGCAGCACGATCTCACCACGCTCGGTGAACTTGATCGCGTTGCCGACCAGGTTGAGCAGCACCTGCTTGAGGCGTTGCGCGTCACCGAGCACCCACTCCGGGGCGTCGGGCTCCAGATCGAGCGTGAGCCTCAGGCCCTTGCTCTCGGCATTGCCGCGAAACAGCGAGATCACCGAGATCGCCAGCGTGTGCAGCGAGAACGGCGCGTGTGTCAGGTTCAACTTGCCGGCTTCGATCTTGGAGTGGTCGAGGACGTCGTTCAGGATCGACATCAGCGACGAGCCCGACGACGCTGCCGTGCGCACCAGCCGGCGCTGGTCGGTGTCGAGCGGCGAGCGGCGCAGTAATTCGAGCGCACCGAGCACGCCATTCATCGGCGTGCGAATCTCGTGGCTCATCGTCGCGAGAAACTGCGACTTGGCCATGTTGGCCGACTCGGCCAGCTCCTTCGCGCGCTGCAGCGAGGCGTTCGCTTGGTTGACCTCCTCGCTGTGGCGTATAGCGCGCGTCGCGGTGGCCTTGAACTCCGCCGATGCGCGGTAGACGGTCAGGCCGAAAACCAGTGCCAGCGCTGCCACCGGAATCGAGCGCACCGGTTCGCTGACCAGACTCACCAAGATCAACGCACCCACTTGAAAACTAGAAAGTATCGCGAATGACCGGCCGACGAGCGGCATGAAAAACG